>NZ_JBSHAQ010000021.1:0-154129 GCF_053611585.1 Streptomyces sp. NPDC054794
GACCGCAACGCGGGCTTCTCCTCCTGCGACCCCGGACGGCTCTACCTGCCCACGATCATGGACCCGGTCTACGGCTACCAGGTCACCAACGTCGAAGCCTCCATGTCCTCCCCGTCCAGCCTGCTCCACTGGACCCGCCGCATGATCGAGATCCGCAAGCAGAATCCTGCCTTCGGACTCGGGTCCTACACCGAACTGCAGTCGTCGAACGGAGCGGTCCTGGCCTTCCTGCGGGAGTACGAGGACGACCTCGTCCTGTGCGTCCACAACTTCTCCCGCTTCGCGCAACCCACCGAACTCGATCTGCGCACGTTCGCCGGACGGCATCCCGTCGAGCTCATCGGCGGGGTGCGCTTCCCGGCCATCGGTGAACTGCCCTACCTGCTGACCCTCGCGGGCCACGGCTTCTACTGGTTCCGGCTCTCCCGAGTCGCCTCCCGCATCGGCCGACGACGCTGAGCGCTGCGGCGCCGAGGAAAGGACGCGTCACCATGCCGAAGACCGTTTCCCCCGGACCGAGAGTCACGTCCGGTCCCGAGGACCGGCCCCGGGCCTCGCTGGCCGGTCTGCTGCGCGAATGGCTGCCCCGGCAACGCTGGTTCGCGGGCAAGGACCGGCCGGTCACGGACCTGACCGTACTGTCCCAGACCGAGCTGTTCCCGGGCTGTCTGCACCTGCTGGTCCACGCCGGTCACTCCCAGGTCCCCGCCCCCGTCGGCACGGATCCGGCCGGCGACTGCTACCAGTTGCTGCTCGGCGTGCGCGAGCAGCCGGCGCCGCGCCTGGAGCGGGCGTTCATAGGCCGCGTCCAGGAGGGTCCCCTGGCCGGTCTCGCGGTGTACGACGCCCTGTACGACCCGCACTCGGCCGAACTGCTCCTGGAACGACTGCGGCACCCCGGCACGGCGGGCCCGCTGCGCTTCGAGGCGGACCCGGACCTGCGGGTGCCCGGCGCACTGGCGCCGCGGCTGCTGGACGCCGAGCAGTCCAACTCCTCGCTGGTGTACGGCGACGCGTACATCCTCAAGGTGTTCCGCCGTATCCAGCCCGGGGTCAACCCGGACCTGGAGGTGCCGGGGGCGCTGGCCGCGCAGGGCTGTGCGCGGGTGCCCGCGCCGGTGGCCTGGTTCCGGACCACCGAGCCCTGGCCCGCGACGCTCGGCGTGCTCCAGCCGTTCCTGCCGGACGCCGCCGACGGCTGGACGCTGGCGCTGCGCGCGCTCGCCGCCGGCGACGACTTCACCACCGAGGCGCACGAACTGGGGCGGTCCACAGCCGAGGTGCACCTCGCCCTGGCCACGGCCTTCCCGTCCGGAGCGCACGGCGAGAACGGCCACACGGCCGAGGCGATGACGGCCCGGCTGGAGGCCGCCGTGCACTGCGTGCCCGCGCTGCGGCCGTTCGTCCCGGGGCTGCGCACCGCGTTCGGCGCGCTCGCCACCTGCGACGCCGGACCGCCCGTCCAGCGCATACACGGCGACCTTCACCTGGGACAGGTGCTGCGGGCCGGCCGCGAGTGGTTCGTCATCGACTTCGAGGGCGAGCCGTCCCGTCCGCTCACCGAACGGCGTAGTGCGCAGTCCCCGGTTCGGGACGTGGCCGGCATGCTGCGTTCCTTCGACTACGCGGCCCGGCAGCGCCGCCCCTGGCGCCCCGAATGGGCCCGCCGCTGCCGGGAGGCGTTCTGCGCGGGCTACGCGGCCCGGGCAGGATGGGACCCGCGCAAGAAGCACGCCTTGTTGCGCGCGCACGAGACGGACCGGGCGGTGTACGAGGTGCTCTACGAGGCCAGGCACCGTCCGGACTGGCTCCCTGTCCCGATGGCGGCGATCAAACGGCTCGCCGTGCGAGGAGGCTGACGACGTCATGGCACTGCGCGAGACCTCGCTTCCCGAGCCGTCGGGTCCGCTCCAGCGGTCGGCGGTCCCCCTGGACCCCGCCGACCGCGACCGTCTGCTGGCGGGCGCCCATCACGACCCGCACGCCCTGCTGGGCGCCCACCCGGTGCCGGGCGGCATGCTCTTCCGGGCGCTGCGTCCGTTCGCCCGCGCGGTGAGCGTCCTGGTCGACGGGACGCGCGGCCGGCTGGTCTCCGAGGGCGGCGGCCTGTTCGCCGCCGTCCTGCCGTACGACACGGTGCCCTCGTACACCCTGCTGGTCGAGTACGAGGACGGCGCGCACGAGGTCCACGACCCGTACCGCTTCCTGCCCGCACTCGGCGAGCTCGACCTGCACCTGATCGGCGAGGGCCGGCACGAGCAGCTGTGGAAGGCGCTGGGCGCCGAACCGATGACGCATCAGGGAGTGACCGGCACCCGGTTCACCGTATGGGCGCCGAACGCCCAAGGGGTGCGGGTCGCCGGGGAGTTCACCAGCTGGGACGGGACGCAGTACCCGATGCGTTCGCTGGGCTCGTCCGGGGTGTGGGAGCTGTTCCTGCCGGGCATCGGCGAGGGCAGCCGGTACAAGTTCGAGATCACGTCCCGGTACGGAGGCCGGTTCCTCAAGGCCGACCCGATGGCCCGCCGCACGGAGGTGCCGCCCGACACGGCCTCCGTGGTCACGGCCTCGCACTACGAGTGGGGCGACGCCGAGTGGATGGCGCACCGCGCGGACACACCGGTGCACGAGGCGCCGTTCTCGGTGTACGAGGTCCACCTGCCCTCCTGGCGTCCGGGCCTGACGTACCGCCAACTGGCCGACGAGCTGCCCGCGTACGTCAACGACCTCGGCTTCACGCACGTGGAGCTGATGCCCGTCGCCGAGCACCCCTTCGGGCCCTCCTGGGGCTACCAGGTCACGTCCTACTACGCGCCGACGTCCCGGCTGGGCACACCCGACGACTTCAGGTACCTGGTCGACGCCCTGCACCGGGCCGGGATCGGCGTGATCATGGACTGGGTGCCCGCCCACTTCCCCAAGGACGACTGGGCGCTGGCCCGCTTCGACGGGGATCCGCTGTACGAGCCGGGAGACTGGCGGCGGGCCGAGCATCCCGACTGGGGGACGTACGAGTTCGACTTCGGGCGCACCGAGGTGCGCAACTTCCTGGTCGCCAACGCCGTGTACTGGTGCGAGGAGTTCCACATCGACGGCCTGCGGGTGGACGCGGTCGCCTCGATGCTCTACCTCGACTACTCGCGCGACTCCGGTCAGTGGACGCCCAATGTGTTCGGCGGACGCGAGGACCTGGACGCGGTGGCGTTCCTGCAGGAGATGAACGCGACCGTCTACCGGCGGGCGCCGGGCGTGCTCACCATCGCCGAGGAGTCGACCGCCTGGGACGGCGTGACCCGGCCGACGGACAGCGGCGGGCTGGGCTTCGGGCTGAAGTGGAACATGGGCTGGATGCACGACTCGCTGCAGTACATCCAGCACGAGCCGGTCCACCGCAAGTTCCACCACAACGAGATGACCTTCTCGATGGTGTACGCGTACAGCGAGAACTACGTGCTCCCCATCTCGCACGACGAGGTCGTCCACGGCAAGCAGGCCCTGGTCTCCAAGATGCCGGGCGACTGGTGGCAGCGGCGCGCCGACCACCGTGCCTACCTGGGTTTCATGTGGGCCCACCCGGGCAAGCAACTCCTCTTCATGGGCCAGGAGTTCGCCCAGGGCGGCGAATGGTCCGAGGCGCACGGCCCGGAATGGTGGCTGCTGGACCCCGGCTACGTCGCGGCGGCGGACCATCGCGGCGTCCGCGACCTGGTCCGCGACCTCAACACCGTCTACCGCGCCACCCCGCCCCTGTGGCAGCGCGACACCGACCCCGCCGGCTTCCAGTGGGTCCTCGGCGACGCGGCGGACGACAACGTCTTCGCCTTCCTGCGCTACGACGCCGACGGCACCCCCCTGCTGGCCGTCTCCCACTTCTCCCCCGCCGTCCGCCACGACTACCGCCTCGGCGTGCCGGGGACCGTCGGCGCCTGGCGCGAGGTGCTCAACACCGACGCGGCCCGCTACGGCGGCGGCGACGTCACCAACCCCGGACGGCTGGTGCCCGAGGCCGACGGTCTCCGGCTCACGCTGCCGCCCCTCGCCACGGTGTGGCTGGTTCCGGCCCCGGTTGAGGGGTGACCGATCGGGGCAGTCGGGGGACGTGCGCACCGTAGGAGTGGAGGAGGAACTCCTCCTGGTCGATCCCGAGACCGGCGAGCCCCGCGCGATGTCCGCCGCGGTGCTGGCCCGCGCGGACCGGGACGACCGCGACCACGACGACCACCGGGACGACCGCGACGGTCCGGGCGCGGACGTGTTCGAGAAGGAGCTGCATCGCCAGCAGCTGGAGTTCGCCACGAGTCCGCGGTCGGACCTCGGCGAGCTGGCCGCGGAGATCGGCCGGTGCCGTGCGCGGGCCGTGCGGCTGGCCGAGGAGACCGGCTGCGCCGTCGCCGCGCTCGCCGCCTCGCCGCTGCCGGTCAGCCCGTCCATCAGCTTCCACCCCCGCTACGCGTGGATGGCGGAGCAGTACGGCATGGCCGTGCACGATCAGCTGGTCTGCGGCTGTCACGTGCACGTGTCCGTCGGGTCGGACGACGAGGGGGTCGCCGTCCTCGACCGGATCCGGCCCTGGCTGCCGGTCCTGACCGCGCTGAGCGCCAACTCCCCGTTCTGGCAGGGCAGGGACACCCGGTACGCCAGCTATCGCAGCCAGGTCTGGCAGCGCTGGCCCTCGGCCGGGCCGACCGAGGTCTTCGGCTCGGCGGAGCGGTACCGCCGGCGGGTGGCGGAGATGGTCGCCACCGGCGCCATCCTCGACAAGGCGATGATCTACTTCGACGCGCGCCTGTCCGAGCGGTACCCGACCGTGGAGATCCGGGTCGCGGACGTCTGTCTGCACGCCGAGACCGCCGTGCTGGTGGCCGCCCTGACGCGCGGCCTGGTGGAGACGGCCGCCCGTGACTGGCGGGCCGGCACCGAGCCCCTCGGGCACAGCGTGAGCCTGCTCCGGCTCGCCGCGTGGCGGGCGGCGCGGTCCGGACTGTCCGAGGACCTGCTCGACCCGGTGACCCTGCGGCCGGCGCCCGCCGAGGCGGTCGTACGGGATCTGCTGGAACACACCGGGGACGCGCTGTCCGACCACGGGGACGCCGAGCGGGTGCGGGAGGCGGTCGGCTCGTTGCTGCGGCGCGGCAACGGCGCCCGGGTGCAACGGGAGTTGCTGGAGAGGACCGGGAGCCTGCGCGACGTGGTCGCCGAATGCGTACGGCTCACTCGCTCCTGATCCGCCCGGCGCCCGGGTTCTCCGGCTCCCGCGGTCACGTCTTGATCATGAGTAGGCGACGACTTCCCCGTTCGTGACCCCGAACTGCCTTACCTGGGCTACATTCGAGCACCGCCGACCACCGTACTGATCGGTGGGGTCACCCTCCGTACACCCCAGGAGCAGCGCATGCGCGAATTCGCTCTCGCTCCGGCGGCGGCCGTGCCGCCCCTGACCGGCGGCCTCGCCGACAGCGTCTTCGACACGGCGGCGCGGAACCCCACCCTGTCGGTGCTGGCGCGCCGTCGTGACGGCGCGCCGGTCCTGTGGGAGGAGGTGACGGCCGTGGAGCTGCGCGACGAAGTGGTCGACGTGGCCAAGGGGTTGGTGGCCTCCGGGATCTCGCCGGGCCAGCGCGTGGCCGTCATGTCCCGCACCCGGTACGAGTGGACGGTGCTGTCCTTCGCCCTGTGGGCGGTGGGTGCGGAGATCGTTCCGATCAATCCGGCGTCCGCCCGGGAACAGGTCGAGTGGATCCTCAGGGACGCCGACTGCGTGGCCGTGGTGGTGGAGGACGAGCAGGGCGTCATGACGATCGGCACCGTGTGCACCGGGCTGCCGCGGCTGCGGCACGTCTGGCAGCTGGACGCGGGGGCGCTGGACCACCTGGTGGACCGCGGCGCGTTCGTCCCGCTGACCACGGTGGAGTCACTGCGCCGGATCGTGCTGCCGGACTCGACGGCGGCCATCACCTACACCTCGGGCACGTCGAGCCGCCCGATGGGCTGCGCCCTCAGCCACCGCGGCCTGGCGTATCCGTGCGACACGCTTCTCGCGGGCTGGGGCCACATGGGGGCGCCCCCGGGACAGCAGCCGTCGGTGCTGGCCTTCCTGCCCTTCTCGCACGTGTACGGGCTGATGATCCAGGTGCTGTGCCTGCGCGGCGGCGTCCTGATGGGCCACGAGCCGGAGATGAGCGAGGCGGCACTGTCGTCGGCGCTGCGCACCTTCCGGCCGACGTACTTCTACGGCGTGCCCTCGCTCTACGAGAAGCTCTACAAGGTCTTCCTGCGCACGGCCCAACAGGCAGGCCGGGGCGCGCTGTTCGAGCGGGCGGCTCAGACCGCGCGGGACTTCGCGGCGGCCACCGAACGGCAGCGGCTGGGCCGGGGGGCCGGACCCGGGTTCGACCTGCGGCTGCAACACGCCCTGTACGAACGGACGGTGTACCGCAGACTGCGGGGCGCGCTGGGCGGCCGGGTGGTGCGGGCCACCTCCGCCGGCTCGTCGCTCAACCGTGAACTGACCCTCTTCTACGAGGGGATCGGCATCTACGTCCACGACGGATACGGGCTGACCGAGACCGCCGGCGGGATCACCATGCAGCCGCTCGGCCGCGAGAAGTCCGGAACCGTCGGCAAGCCCCTGCCCGGCACCGACATCCACGTGGCGGACGACGGGGAGATCCTGGTGCGCGGCCCGTCCGTGTTCCAGGGATACGTCAACGACGAGGCCGGGACCCGTGCGGCGCTCCTGCGCGGCGGGCTGCTGGCCACCGGGGACATCGGACGGCTGGACTCCGAGGGCTATCTGACGATCACCGGCCGCAAGAAGGACGTCATCGTCACCAGCGGCGGCACGAGCGTGGCGCCGGCCCCGCTGGAGCAGCGGCTGCGGATGCACCCGCTCGTCCACCAGGCGGTGGTGGTCGGCGACGGCCGTCCCTGTGTGGGAGCCCTGATCACGCTGGACCCGGAGTACCTGGCGCACTGGCGGGCGACGCTGGCGGCGCAGGGTGACACGCCCGGACGGGAGGCGCGGGAGGACAACGCGCTGCGGGACGAGATCGCGCGGGCTCTCGCCGCGGCCAACAGCGCGGTGTCACGGTCCGAGTCCATCCGGGTCTACCGGGTGCTTCCCGAGCCGTTCGATCCGGCCAACGGACTGCTGACCCCCTCGCTGAAGCTGCGCCGGGACGCCATAGTGCGGCACTACGCCGCCGAGATCGACGCGATGTACGAGGCCCGGACCCGGGTCGCGCGCCGGCCCGCCGCCCCCGAGCCGACCGACTGGGAGGACCCGGACAACGTGTTCCGATGAGGAGATCCCGCAACGGTGCGGTGCCGGGCGGCCGCGGGACGCGTACCGCGCTCGCCTGCGGGAACCCGCAGCGGTGGGACGAAAGAGCCGCGAGGACAGCCCCGTGCACACGGCGTGAACGTCCCTTCGCACGGGGCGGGAAAGACGAGATGGCGACCGGGCCACGCTGGGACGAGACACCGCCTTCGGAGGACACGTACGACCAGGCGTTCTCCTTCCCGGGCGAACTGCACAACGTGACGGGTGCACGACTCGCCGCGGAGGAGTTCCTGTGCTCCCTCGCCCGCGCGTCGCCGCCACGGGCCGCCGAGTACTGGGACGACATCCTGCTGGTCGTCACCGAGCTGGCGGCGAACGTCGTCCAGTACGCTCCGGGCCCCTTCGAGCTGCGGATGCGCCGCACCTTCGACGGCGTGCACGTCACGATGCGCGACACCAGCATCATCCGGCCCGAGCCGCGGCCGTTCCGTCCCGACGCGGGCGGCGGCGGCATCGGCTGGCATCTGATGCACACGCTGTGCAACCAGGTGAGCGTGGTCGTCACCGACACGGGCAAGGACATCCACGCCTTCCTGCCCTGGTGAGGAGGGGGCCCGGGGCCGCCCGGCTCACCGCGGGCGGTGGGCGACCACCCCGAACATCGTCACGGACATGTGCAGGGCGCCCCGCTCGGCGGCTTCCGCGAGGTCCGCGTAGACGGAGTCCCGCTGGTCCTCGCCGAGCAGTCCGCGGCGCACCGCCGATTCGCCGAGCATGCGGACCAGCGGCCAGGCGACCGATCGGTGGTCCTGGAGCAGGGCCTGGGAGCCGCGGTCGTCGACGACGAGTCCGGCCGCGGTCAGCTGGCCGACGAGGCGGCGCCCGGAGTAGGGGTTGGCGGCTCCGGTGAGGGCGCCCGCGGTCAGGGCCCGCAGGATCTCCGGGTCGCCCGGGTGCAGGACGGTCGTCGCCCAGTCGGTGTCGAGCAGGGCCACCCGGCCGCCGGGGCGCACCACCCGGGCCATCTCGGCGACCGCCCTGTCCGGTTCGGCCAGGTGCTGCAGGACGCGTTCGCACCAGACGACGTCCACGGAGTCGTCGGGCAGGGGCAGGGCGAGCGCGTCGCCGTCGGTGAAGCGGGCCCGGCCGCCGGCGGCCCGTTCCTCGGCGACGGCGCGCAGTCCGGGGTTCGGTTCGACGCCGAGCGCGGAGCCCTGCGGGCCGACCAGGTCGGCCAGGGCGCGGGTCTGCGTGCCGGTTCCGGCTCCGACGTCCAGCACCCGCTCGCCGTCGTGGACCGCGAGCGCCTCCTCGGCCCAGGCGCGCAGGCGCCGTACTCCGGGATTGGCGTCCTGGGAGTCCAGGGCGCCCACCAGCGGCGCCACGTTCTGCGGGTCCATGTTGCGCGTCTGGAAGGCCGAACCGGGCCGAGTCTCCGCCATGGCGCGCACTCTACGGCCCGTACGGCCCGGGTACGGGCCACTTTCCCGAGCCCGCGGGGAACCCCGGAACACCATCGCGCACAGGAGTCCCCCGCATATCCGTGCGACGAGTGGGTTACTCGGGGCACGGACAGGGGCATGCTGGAGCCCACGCGTTCGTCTGCCTGCCGCGCCCCGCTGGCGGAACGGCTCGGCGCGCGCTGGGATCGATGTGGTGCGAGCAGCGATCCGGGGCACGCGAACGGTGTCGAGTCGGACCGCTGGAGCCGCAGAGAGGGATGAACAACGTGACACGACCCAGGATCCTGGTGGTTGGCGCGGGCTTCGCGGGAGTGGAGTGCGTTCGCCGTCTGGAACGCAAGCTCGCCCCGTCGGAGGCCGACGTCACCCTGGTGACGCCGTTCGCCTACCAGCTCTATCTGCCCCTGCTGCCCCAGGTCGCCTCCGGCGTGCTGACGCCCCAGTCGATCGCGCTCTCGCTGCGCCGCAGCAAGAAGTACCGCACCCGGATCATCCCGGGCGGCGCCATCGGCGTGGACCTGAAGTCGAAGGTCTGCGTCATCCGGACCATCACCGACCAGACCGTGGCCGAGCCCTACGACTACATCGTGCTCGCGCCGGGCAGCGTCACCCGCACCTTCGACATCCCGGGGCTGACCGAGCACGCCTTCGGCATGAAGACCCTCGCGGAGGCCGCCTACATCCGCGACCACGTCATCTCCCAGCTCGACCTCGCCGACGCCAGCCAGGACCCGGCCGAGCGGGCCTCGCGGCTGCAGTTCGTGGTGGTCGGCGGCGGGTACGCCGGCACCGAGACCGCCGCCTGCCTGCAGCGCCTCACGCACGCCGCGGTCAAGCGCTATCCGCGCCTGGACCCGGGCCTGATCAAGTGGCACCTGATCGACATCGCGCCGAGGCTGATGCCGGAGCTCGGCGACAAACTCGGGCGCAGCGCCCAGGAGATCCTGGGCCGGCGCGGCATCGACATCTCCCTGGGCGTGTCCATCGAGAAGGCCGGCCCGAACGAGGTCACCTTCACCGACGGCCGCGTCGTGCCCACCCACACCCTGATCTGGACGGCCGGCGTGGTGGCCAGCCCGTTGATCGCCACGCTCGGCGCCGAGACCGTCCGGGGCCGACTCGCGGTGACCTCGGAGATGACGCTGCGGGGCCACGACGGCGTGTTCGCGCTGGGCGACGCGGCCGCCGTCCCGGACGTGGCCAAGGGCGAGGAGGACGCGATCTGCCCGCCCACCGCCCAGCACTCCATGCGCCAGGGCCCCCGGGTCGCCGACAACATCATCGCGACGCTGCGCAACAAGCCGCTGCGCCCCTACGTCCACAAGGACCTGGGGCTCGTCGTCGATCTCGGTGGCAAGGACGCCGTGTCCAAGCCGCTCGGCATCGAACTGCGCGGGCTGCCCGCCCAGGTCGTCGCCCGCGGTTACCACTGGTCGGCGCTGCGCACCAACGTCGCCAAGATCCGGGTCCTGACGAACTGGACACTCAACGCCGTCGCGGGCGACGACTTCGTGCGCACCGGCTTCCAGACGCGCAAGCCGATGCGACTCAAGGACTTCGAGTACTCCGACGCCTACATGACGCCGGAGCAGGTGCGCGCGTACGTCGAGAGCGTCGGCCCCGACGGCCCGTCGGCCTGACCCCGGTCCCCCAGTGGCTCGCGGCCGCCGCCCGGTCCGGTAACCGGTCCGGCGGCCGTGGTCCGGGTCCGCCGTGCCATGCTGGATTTCGGGATCATGACGTGACACGGGAGAGAGCGCGGCGGCGTGAGGTCAGCGGGACGGTCGGTGCGGGCGAAGCTGTGGGACCGTCTCGCGGCGTACGACCCCGGGTTGCTGCGGCTGACCGCGGGCCTGCGCACCGTGACGGCCATCGCCCTCACGCTGGCCGCGCTGGCCCTGACGGGGGCCCGCGTGACCCTGCTGGTGGCCGGGGCCATGGCGGCGATGGTCGCCACCTTCGCCGTACGGGACAAGTCGCTCTCCCGGCAGGCCGTCACGCTGGCGCTCGGACTGCCGGTGGCGCTGGCCGCGGTGTCGCTGAGCGCGCTGCTGAACGCGCGCGTGGTGGCCGGGGACGTGTTCTTCGTCGTGCTCATCTTCTGCGCCGTCTACAGCCGCCGGTTCGGCGACCGCGGCACGGCGCTCGGACTGATCGGCTTCCAGGTCTACTTCCTGTCGCTGTTCGTCCACGTGACCGCGCCCACGCTGCCGGGTCTGTTCGGCGCGATCGCCCTCGCCTTCCCGTGCGCCGCGCTCGCCCGCTTCGTCCTCGTACCCCAGACCGCCGCGGGCACCCTCGACCGGATGCGGCGGGCCTTCCGCGCCCGCCTTGCCCAACTCGTCGAGGCGCAGATCGAGTTGCTCGACGCCGGCCCGGAGGAGGTGGACAAGGCCCTGGCGGACGTCCGCACGCGCACCGCCCGGCTGCACGAGTCGGCCCTGATGATCCAGGGCCTGCTGGAGGAGGGGACGTCCGACGAGTCCGTGGCACGGCTGGTCCAGCGGCGGGTCGCGGACGCCGAGATCGCCGCCGAGCGGCTGGGTCTCCTGCTGCTGACCGCGCGCAGCGCCGAACGGGCCGACACGCTCACCCTGCACCTGCCGGGGGCACCCCTGCCGTCGGGGGGCGAGACGCCGGTGCGGGACGAGGCGAGCGCGACGATCCGCCGTGACCTTCAGGCGCTGCGCCTGCTCGTGCTGCGGCCGGTGGGCGAGGACTCGGGGGCCGTGCTCGCGCAGCTGCGCAACCGGCTGCTCGGCTACCGCGAGGAGGAGAACCTGCCGCCCGCGTCGACCGTCGTGCAGGACGTCTTCCGGGGTATCGGCGAGGCGGCGCGGGCGGTCCTGGGGCTGCGGGTCGCCCTCGACGGGCCCCAGGACGAGTCCGCGGACACCCCGGCCACGATCCGCTCGCGCGAGGAGCTGGACGCGGAGGACGCGGCGATCGGCGGCGGCGAGGACGAACGGGAGGACGAGGGGTCCACCGGGCTGCGCCGGCCGAGCACACGGGCGGCCGTGCAGGTCTCCGTGGGCTCGGCGCTCGCGATCGTCGGCGGCGAGCTGCTGTCCGCGCAGCGCTGGTACTGGGCGGTGCTGACCTGCTGGATCGTCTTCATCAACACGGCGTCCACCGGGGAGATCCTGGTCAAGGGCTACCGCCGGCTGCTGGGCACGGTGTTCGGCGTCGTGGCCGGCATCGTGCTCGCCGGGCTGGTCGGCCGGCACACGTGGACGGCGTTCGCGCTGGTGCTGCTGTTCATCTTCGCGATGTTCTACACGGCGCCGCTGTCCTACACGCTGATGTCGTTCTTCGTGACGGCGATGCTCGGGCTGCTCTACACCCTGCTCAACACCTACAGCATGTCGGTCCTGGTGGTGCGGATCGAGGAGACGGCACTCGGCGCGGCCTGCGGCGTCCTCGCGGCGGCGGTGGTGCTGCCGGTGCACACCGACCGCCGGACGAACGAACTGCTCGTCGAGGTGCTGGACCGCCTGGCGGACGTCACCCGGGCCGCGGTCGACCAGCTGAGCGGCGGGGTCCCGGCGGACCTGCTGGACCGGGCGCGGGACCTGGACCGGGCGCTGGCCGATCTGAGCGCCTCCACCCAGCCGCTGACCCACCCGATCACCCCGCTGCGCTCCCGCCGGGACACGGCCCGCTATGTCGTGGCGCTGCTGGAGACCTGCGCCTACCACGCGCGTTCGCTGGCGGCCACCGCCGAACTCCTCCCGGCGAAGCCCTCGATCGCGGCGGATCCGCGGCTGCGCGGGGTGGGACGCCGCATCGTGAACAACATCGAGGCGATCGCCGGGCACGTCGCCGACCGGTCCCCCACGGCGGAGGTCGCGACCGGCCCGAGCATCGCCTCCCTGCTGGAACCCGGCACCCTCGCCACACCCCGCTACGGCCGGGTGACCGACCGCGTGCTGCGGCATCTGCAACGCCTGGACGAGGCGGTGGTGGGCCTGGCCCGGCCGCTCGGGGTCCCGGTCGCGCGGCCGACCGAGTGACCGCACGGCAGGGGTGGTACGACCCGGAACCGGTCGCCGGGACCCGGGGCCGGCGCGTGGCGGCCGCTCAGACGCGGGGCCAGCGGGCCACGGCGAAGGAGTAGAGCCCGAACAGCATCAGTCCGACCGCGACCACGGCCAGCAGCCAGGGACCCAGCGCTGTCGCGGCGAAGGAGCGGAGGGTGTCGTCGAGTCCCTTGGCCTTCTCGGGCCGGTAGTCGACCGCGGCCCGCACCGCGAAGACACCGGCGGCGGCGAACACCGCGCCGCGCGCCACGCCGCCGGCCACCCCGGTGACGTCGACGAGCCGCAGCGTCCCGCGTGACATCGCGCCGAGGTCCAGCTCCTCGTGGTACTCCCGCCGTACGGCCTGGACCGCGATCCACACCCCGGCCACGGCGATGCCGACGGCCACGGCGCCCACGAGCCACTGTCCGGCGGGGACGCCGAGCGCCCGCGCCGTGACGTCCCGGGACCGCTGGTCGCCGGACGGTTCGGCGCCGCCCGACCCGGCCGCGAACGCCAGCACGGACCAGGCGACGAACCCGTAGAACACGCACGCCCCGAGGGCGAGCAGACGCGTCCGCGCGGCGCGGCCGTCGGGACCCGCGGAGCCGAAGAGCGCCGCCGACAGCCGCCACACCGCCATGCCCAGGACTCCGATGCCCAGCGCCCACAGCAGGACGGCGCCGTAGGGCCGGCCGGCGAGCTCGGCGAGGGCGCCGCCCGCGTCGGCCTGCTTCCTGCGGTCGCCGAGGGCGACGCGCAGCGCCAGCAGGCCCACCAGGACATAGATGGTGCCCCGGGCGGCCAGGCCGGCCCGGGCCGACCACTCGGTCACCGTGTCGGCCGGTCCGGAACGGGGGCGGCCCGGTCCGGTCCGGGCGACGGCACCTGACTCCAACGGGCGTCACTTCCTCGCGGGTTCCGCCACCGGCAGGCACACGCTCGTGCTCGCGGCCAGCTGGCTGCGAGCAGCCTCCAGGGCGAGTCTCACTTCACGGGTACCCGTCGACACGCACAGCGTGTACGCCAGGTCCTGGGCACGCGGGCCGGTCGTCCTCGCTCCGGCGGCCGGCTCCTCGGCGGCCAGTTCCTCGGCGAGGAGCGACTCGTACTCGTCGACGAGCTTGCGCAGGGTCGCGGGGTGGGGCATCAGCATCGGAATCGCTCCTCGATCACGGGATGGTGGCATCAGCGTCGGTCGCGCTCCTCGATCACTGCTGGGTGGCCGGTCAGGCCGCCGCTGTGTCGCGCCCGAGCGCCTCGTCGCGGATCCGCGCGCAGCTGCGGCTGATGAGCCGGGACACGTGCATCTGGGAGATGCCGAGCCGGTCGGCGATGCGACTTTGTGTCATGTCCTCGAAGAAGCGCATGTAGAGGATGGCGCGCTCGCGCTCGGGCAGGCGGCGCAGGCCTTCCCTGGCGGACTCGCGGTCGACGACGACGTCGTACGAGGAGTCCGTGGCCCCGAGCGTGTCGGCGAGGCTGTACCCGTCGTCGCCGGTGGCCAGTTCGGCGTCCAGCGACAGGGTGCTGAAGCTCTCCAGGGCCTCCAGGCCCGTGCCGACCTCGTCCTCGGTGAGCCCGGTGTGGGCGGCGAGGTCGGCGACGGAGGGTTCGGGGGTGCCGGGGTTCTCGGTGAGTTCGCGGCGCGCCAGGCGCACCCGGTTGCGCAGCTCCTGCACCCGGCGGGGCACCCTGAGCGCCCACATCCGGTCCCGGAAGTGCCGCTTGACCTCGCCGGTGATGGTGGGCACCGCGTAGCTCTCGAAGGCTCCGCGCTCCGGGTCGAACCGGTCGACGGCCTTGACCAGTCCGAGCGCGGCGACCTGCCGCAGGTCCTCGACGGACTCGCCACGGTCGCGGAACCGGCCGGCGATCCGGTGGGCCATGGGCAGCCACGCGGTGACGAGTTCGTCGCGCAGCGCCTCGCGCTCGGGGCCGTCGTCCAGCCCGGCGAGGCGGGCGAAGAGCGCCGCGGTGTCGGGGGCGTCGTCGTGGGGCCGCCTGCCGGAGTGCGTGGGGGCGGGAGGGGTCGGGGGTGTCCGGTCGGTGGTGCGGTCGGGCGTGCCGGTTCGGCTCGTGGACAGGTCGGTGAGCATGCGGAATCGCTCCTGAACTGCGGGGTCACAGGGATTGCCGCGGGAGGACCGCCCGGATCGCCTGGAGGGCCCGAAGCAGTCGTACTACTCCCGCTGGGCGCGCCTCCGGTCCGAAGCACGAGATTCCGTCTGCCCCTGCGTCCGGGGAACAAACGCGGCCGGGCAGACGGATTCCGGAGGCGGATTCAGCCGAGGGGGACGACGGCCGTGATGCGCTTGCCGCCGCACGGCAGGCCGGCCACCTGGACGTCGCGCGCCAGCAGGCACACGATCCGCCAGCCCCGGCCGCCCACCCGCGAGCGGCCCTGGTCGTCCACGGACGGGGCGGCCACCGGGAGTTCGCGGCTGCGGTCGCACACCGAGACGCGTACGCCGTGGGCGTCGGCATCCACGTCGACGTCGAAGCCTGTGAGGCCGCCGCCGTGCAGCATGGCGTTGGTGGTCAGTTCGGAGACGACGAGGAGGGCGTCCTCCAGGGCGTCGGCGTCACAGGGGACGGCCCGGGCGCGGCACCCCTCGGCCACGGCGCTGAGCACGGCTCTGCGCGCGTCCGCCGGTCGGCCCGGCAGGCGCCGGTGCGCTTCCCGCGGTGCGGCGGTGGACTCGGTCTTGGGTTGCTCACGCATCCCTTCGCTCCTCGAACGGTCGCCCCGAGGGGAGTGAGAACCCCCGAGGGGAGTGAGAACAGAGACCGACCCGGCGGAGCCCGGGGCAACCGCGGGTCTCTCTTTTCGGCTCACCCCTGCGCCCGCCGCCAAACCCCCGGAACGGACCCTTCGGTGCGGCGATTGCGGGGTACGCGGACGGTATGACCGATGTCGTGGACTCAGACGAGTTGTTGCGGCGCATCCAGCGGGGCCGGACCTACGCGAGGGCGGAGCAGCGGGCCTGGCGGGAGCGCGAGGAGGACCTGCGGACGGCCGATCCGGACGGGGCGCGGGAGGCGCTCGTGCGCGCGACGGCGTACGAGGCGGTGCTGCGCGTGCTGGACGAGATCGTGGTCCCGGGTGGGCACGAGGGGGACGTCGGAGTGAAACCAGAGTGAAACAGGTCACTTGACCCGCTCTCGATTACCCGGAATCCCGCCGGATGGTTTAGCGTTCATCCATACGTGGTCATGGAGTCGACGCCCAGGTCCTCCCTGCACCACCGCTGACGGCCCTGGCTGGTCTCCCCCGTCCAGCCAGGGCTTTTTCATGCCCTCCGCAGGAAATCCGGAGGATCTCGCCTCCCCCGAGGTGCTCGGGGCGGCGCCAGCGGCTGAAATGGGCGTAGGGAAAACACCGGAACCCCCCGCCGGCGAGGAGCCCTGCGCCATGACCAAAGCGATAAAACTGCTGACCGCACTTCCGCAAGTGCAGCGCGAGCGTCTGATGGAGCTGGCCCAGGAGGTCTCCTTCCCGGAGGACACCCGGATCTTCGAGGCGGGCGGCACGGCCGACCGCTTCTGGGTGATCCGTTCCGGCGCGGTCAACCTCGACCAGCAGGTCACCTCCCATCAGCGGGTGACCGTGGCCAGCCTGGGCGCGGGCGATCTGCTCGGCTGGTCCTGGCTCTTCCCGCCGTACACCTGGGACTTCGGCGCGGTGGCCTTCTCCCCCGTGCGCGCCTACGAGTTCGACGCGGCGGCGGTGCTGGGCCTGTCCGTGGAGGATCCGCTGCTCGGGCTGTCGCTGGTGCGGACCGTCGCCGAGATCCTCGCCAACCGGCTGGAGATGACGCGGGGCAAGCTGATGGACCAGTACACGACGGGTCGGCGCAGGCCCGTGTAGGGCCTCAGACGCGGTAGCGGCGCAGGGCCGGCATCGCCGCCGCGAGGCCCAGCATGACGACGACCACCAGCAGGCCGCCGGCGGTGACGGCGGCGCGCGGCCCGAACGCGGAGCCCGCCGTGCCGTGCAGCACGTCGGCCAGCCGCGGGCCGCCCGCGACGACGACCGTGAACACGCCCTGCATCCGGCCGCGCATCTCGTCGGTGGCCGCGGACAGTAGGATCGCCCCGCGGAAGACCATGGAGACCATGTCGGCGACCCCGGCCGCGGCGAGGAAGGCGAAGGCGATCCAGAGGTTGCGGCTCAGGCCCACCCCGGCGACGGCCACGCCCCAGCCGACCACGGAGCCGATCACCATCCAGCCGTGCCGCCGCGCCCGCGAGAACGTGCCGGAGAACAGGCCGCCGATCACCGCGCCGACCGGTATCCCGGCGAACAGCACGCCGAGCGCGAGCCCTTCCCCGTACGGGGCGTAGGTCTGGGCGGCCAGCTGCGGGAACAACGCGCGGGGCATGCCGAGGACCATGGCGACGATGTCGGCGAGGAAGGACAGCAGCAGCACCTTGTGCAGCGAGATGTAGCGGAACCCGGCCGCGATCTCCCGCCATCCGGCGCGGCGGGCCGACGCCTCGCCCAGCGGCGGCAGCGCGGGGAGCCGGAAGACGGCCCACACCGTCACGCACAGGGCCAGCGCGTCGATGAGATACAGCTCGGGCAGGCCGATGACCGGGATCAGCGCGCCGGCCAGCAGGGGCCCCGCCACCAGGCCGGTCTGCATGACCGTCGAGCCGAGGGCGCCCGCGGCGGCCAGTTCCTCCGCGGGCACCAGCCGGGCGATGGAGGCGTTGCGCGCCGGGGCGTTGAGGCCGAAGAACGCCTGCTGCATCGCGAGCAGCACCATCAGGACGGCGACGGAGTCCAGCCCGCCGACGGCCTGCGCCCAGAACAGGAGCGAGGTGACGGCTATGCCGCCGTTGGTGACCAGCAGCAGCTTGCGGCGGTCCACGGTGTCCGCGACGGCCCCGCCCCACAGGGCGAACACCACCATGGGCACGAGACCGGCGAGGCTCGCGTAGCCGACCCAGGCCGAGGAGTGCGTGATGTCGTAGATCTGCTTGGGGACGGCCACGGCGGTGAGCTGGCTGCCGACCGAGGTGACGATGGTGGAGGTCCACAGACGGCGGTAGGCGGGGCGGCGCAGGGGGCGGGTGTCCATCGCCCAGCGGCGCCAGCCCCGTCGGGCGGGTGCCGGCGGGGCGGGGTCGTCGGACGGCGCTTCGGTGCTGCTGCCGGTGCTCTCGCTGGTGTCCACGGGCTTCCTGGTTGGTCGCTACAACTTTCGATCGGGCTTCACTATGGCACCGACTCCCGCGACCGCCGAACCCGTTTCCGCCAGGGCCCGACCGCCTCAGGATCCGGCGACGAGCGTGACGCCCAGGGCGATCATCGTCGCGGCGACCAGACCGTCCAGGACGCGCCAGGCGGACGGCTTGGCGAGGAAGCGGCCGAGCAGCCGGGCGCCGAAGCCGAGCGCGGTGAACCAGCACAGGCTGGCGACCGCGGCGCCCAGGCCGAAGGTCCAGCGCAGCGCGCCGCGCTCGGCGGCGAGCGAGCCGAGCAGGAACACGGTGTCGAGGTAGACGTGCGGATTGAGCCAGGTCATCGCCAGGCAGGTGAGCACCGCCCGCCTGCGGGACCCGGCGGCCTCGCCCTCGGTCCGCAGGCCGGTACCGGGCCCCAGGACCCGGCGGGCGGCAAGGACGCCGTAGCCGAGCAGGAAGGCGCCGCCGATCAGCCCGACGGCGGTCAGCGCCCCCGGCCATGCCACCACGACCGCGCCGACGCCGCCGACGCCCAGGCAGATGAGCAGGGCGTCCGACAGGGCGCAGATGCCGACGACGGCGAGGACCGCGTCGCGGCGGATGCCCTGGCGCAGGACGAAGGCGTTCTGGGCGCCGATGGCGACGATCAGGGAGAGGCCGGTGCCGAATCCGGCGACCGCGGCGGTCAGGGCGTTGGACATGCCCTTGACGCTAGGCAAGGGATCACCGTACGTACAGCTAAAGATTTTTACGTACCATTAGCGCTCCTGAAGACTCCCGATGACGAGGGGAGGCCGCGGATGATGTCGGAGCTTCCTCTCGACCAGGTGCGGACGCTGCTGGCCGTGGTGGACGAGGGCACGTTCGACGCGGCGGCCGCCGCCCTGCACCTGACGCCGTCGGCGGTCAGCCAGCGGGTGAAGGCGTTGGAGCGGCGCACGGGCCGGGTGCTGCTGCGGCGCACGAAGCCGGTGCGGCCCACCGAGTCCGGCGAGGTGCTGGTGCGGTTCGCCCGGCAGCTGGCCCGGCTGGAGCGCGACGCGCGCGGCGAACTGGGCATCAGCGGTGCCGGGGAGCCGACGCGGGTGTCGGTGGCGGTGAACGCGGACTCGCTGGCGACCTGGTTCCTCGGGGCGCTCACGCGCGTGCCGCAGGAGCCGCGGCTCTGCTTCGAGCTGCGGCGCGAGGACGAGGACCACACGGCGGCGCTGCTGCGGGAGGGGCTGGTGATGGCCGCGGTGACCTCGTCGGCGGATCCCGTGCCGGGCTGCTCGGTGCGCGCGCTGGGCCGGATGCGCTACCTCCCGGTGGCGAACCCCGTCTTCGCCGAGGCACGGCTGGGCGGGCCGCTGCCGGAGGCGCTCGCCGAGGCGCCCGTGGTGGTCTTCGACCGGCGGGACGACATCCAGGACGGCTTCGTGCGCTCCCTGTCGGGGGGCCGCGGGACCGCGAGCGCGCTGCGGCACTACGTGCCGACCTCGGAGGGCTATGCCGAGGCCGTCGCCGCGGGCCTCGGCTGGGGCCTGGTGCCGCAGGCCCAGGCCGACCCGTTGCTGCGCGCGGGCCGCCTCGTCCACCTCGCGCCCGACCGCCCGGTCGACGTCCCCCTGTACTGGCAGCAGTGGCGGCTCGACTCCCCCGCGCTGGCGGCGGTGGCCGAGGCGGTGACGGCGACTGCGGCGCAGACGCTGCGGGGGTGACGGCGGCAGGCTCGTGGCGGGCGGCGCCCCGACGCGCGCTCGCGGCCGGCGCCCCTCGGTTCACCCGCCCGTGGCCGCCCGGAGGCTGCCGTGCGCGCTGTCCAGGAGCATGTCCAGGGCCGTCGGATAGGCGCTGGTGAGCATGCGGGTGGCCAGGAGCGGGGCCGCCTCGGCGATGCGCGGGTGGGTGCTGTGCGGGAGGCGGGCGTAGGTCGAGCTCCACTTGGCGTCGTCGGCGCGCTGGGAGGCGCTCGGCAGGGCCAGGGACGCCGCGTCGAGCGCGGCGAAGGCCAGCGTCTGGTCGATGAAGGCGTGGTAGACGCGCACCGTGTCCGGCAGCGGGAACCCGGCCGTGCGCAGTACGTTCAACACGGCCTCGTCGGCGGCCAGTTCGTGGGACCGGCCGCTGACCCGGTTCGCGGTCAGCAGCGCGGCCTGCGGATGCGCGATGTAGGCGCTGTGGATGCGCAGCCCGATCGCCCGCAGGTCCGCCCGCCACTGTCCCGTCGGCTCCCAGCCGCGCAGCGCCTGCGCGATGAGCGCGTCCCCGATGGCCAGGGTCAGGTCGTCCATGCCGCGGAAGTAGCGGTACAGGGTGCTCGGGTCGCAGTCCAGGGCCAGGCCCAGGCGGCGCGCGGTCAGCCCGGCGCTGCCGTGTTCGCGCAGCATGCGCAGCGCCGTCCGGACGATCAGCCGCTCGGACAGCACCGTGCCGCTCTTGGTGGGACGGCGCCGCCGCCGCTTGTCCTCGGGCACCACCGGTTTCGGCACGGTCCCGCCTCCGTTCTTATGCCAACGCCATTGACCTTACGTGACGCCACGGCGTTGTATCTCGGCCCAAGGCGCGCCTTTTCCCCGACTTCGAGTTCGACTGAGAGAGAGTTTCGCCATGCGTGTGCTGCTCGTGGGAGCCGGTGGTGTGGGCACCGCCATCACCCGGATCGCGGCCCGGCGTCCGTTCTTCGACCTGATGGTGGTCGCCGACTACGACCTCGGGCGGGCCGAGGCGGCGGTCGCGGCGCTCGGCGCCGAGGGCTCCCGGTTCCGCGCCGAGCGCGTGGACGCGGGCGACCAGGCCACCGTCGCCGCCCTGCTCGACCGGCACGGGTGCGACGTCCTGCTCAACGCGACCGACCCCCGGTTCGTCATGCCCCTGTTCCGGGCTGCGGGGGCGGCGGGCGCCGGCTACCTCGACATGGCGATGTCCCTTTCGCGGCCGCATCCCGAGCGCCCGTACGAGGAGTGCGGGGTGAAGCTCGGCGACGAGCAGTTCGCGGTGGCCGCCGACTGGGAGAAGGCGGGCGCGCTCGCGCTCGTCGGCATGGGCGTGGAACCGGGCCTGTCCGACGTGTTCGCCCGGTACGCGGCCGACGAGCTCTTCGACGAGATCGAGGAGATCGGCATCCGCGACGGCGCGAACCTCACCGTCGACGGGCACGACTTCGCGCCGTCCTTCAACATCTGGACCACCATCGAGGAGTGCCTGAACCCGCCGGTGGTCTACGAGTCCGGGCGGGGCTGGTTCACCACCGCGCCCTTCAGCGAGCCTGAGGTGTTCGACTTCCCCGAGGGCATCGGCCCGGTGGAGTGCGTGAACGTGGAGCACGAGGAGGTGCTGCTGGTGCCGCGCTGGGTCGACGCGCGGCGCGTCACCTTCAAGTACGGCCTGGGAGGAGAGTTCATCGAGACCCTCAAGACGCTCCACCTGCTGGGTCTCGACCGCACCGAGCCGGTGACCGTGCCCGGCGCCGCGGGACCGGTCGCGGTGTCGCCCCGGGACGTGGTCGCCGCCTGCCTGCCCGACCCGGCGACGCTGGGCGAGCGCATGCGCGGCAAGACCTGCGCGGGCACCTGGGTGCGCGGCACCAAGGACGGCGCGCCGCGCGAGGTGTACCTCTACCACGTGGTCGACAACCAGTGGTCGATGGCGGAGTACGGCTGCCAGGCGGTGGTGTGGCAGACGGCCGTGAACCCGGTCGTCGCGCTCGAACTCCTGGCCACCGGCGCCTGGTCGGGCGCGGGCGTCCTCGGCCCGGAGGCGTTCCCGGCCCGCCCGTTCCTGGACCTGCTGTCGGCCTACGGCTCGCCCTGGGGCCTGCGCGAGCAGTGAGCACCTGTCCGCCGATTGTCCGATACCTGGCTGTTTGGCGAGCGGGTCGACGGTCACCCGAACTCGCGTTAGACATGTGCAAGGGCGCGGACGACATCGATCGCAGGTGATCTTCCATGGGCAACTGGCGCGAGCGGGCAGCGTGCCGCCGTACGGACCCCGACCTCTTCTTCCCGATCGGCACCACCGGCCCGTCGATGGTCCAGGTGGAGCGGGCCAAGGCGGTCTGCGCGTGCTGCGAGGTCAAGGAGCGGTGCCTGGAATGGGCTCTGGAGACGGGGCAGTCCATCGGTATCTGGGGCGGCACGACGGAATCGGAACGGCGTGCCCTGAGTCGGCGTGTGGCGGCGCGACGACACCGCTGACCGGCCGGGTGCCGCCCTCAACCGTCCTGTGGGGGCGTCGCCCTGGGCAGCTTCAGGGTGAACACCGCTCCCCCTCCCGGCTCGCTCGCCGCCTCGGCCCTGCCGCCGTGGGCGGCGACCAGGTGGCGGACGATGGGCAGGCCCAGGCCGCTGCCTCCGGTGCGGCGGCTGCGGGACTTCTCCGCGCGCCAGAACCGTTCGAAGACGTGCGGCAGGTCCTCGGGCGCGATGCCGGTGCCGGTGTCGGCGACGGTGAACTCGACCCGGTCGCCGTCGGGGCGGGCGGCCAGGGTGACCGTGCCGTCGGCGGGTGTGTGCCGCAGCGCGTTGGAGACCAGGTTGCCGAGCGCCTGCCGCATCCGCACCGGGTCGGCGTCCAGCCAGCAGGCGTCGCCGGCCTCGGTGCGCAGGGTCACACCGGCCGCGTCGGCGGCGACGCGGTGGGCGGCGGTGACCTGGTCGAGTAGGTCGTCGGCGCGAACCGGCTCGCGATGCAGGCGCAGGGTGCCCGCGTCGGCGGCGGCGAGGTCCTGGAGGTCGTCGATGACGCGCTGGAGCACCAGCGCCTCGTCGTGCAGCGAGTCCAGCAGCACGGGATCCGGGTCGACCACGCCGTCCCGGGTCACCTCCAGCCAGCCGCGGATGTTGGTGAGCGGGCTGCGCAGTTCGTGGGCGATGTCGCTGACCATCGCCTTGCGCTGGGCCTCCAGGCGCGCGCGGCGCTCGGTCAGGTCGTTGAACGCCTCCGCGAGGATGCCGGTCTCGTCCCGTGTGGTCACCGGGACCCGCACATGGAGTTCCGGCGGTTGCTGGGCGGCCGCGGTCAGGGCGCGCAGCGGTCGTACGAGCCGGGTCGCGACCACGGCCGTGACGGCGACGGTGACGGCGAGGACCAGCCCGGCCGCGCCGACCACCTTGGCCTTGTTGGCCGGGGACATGTCGAAGCGGGGCGCGGTCCGGTCCCCGATGCCGAGGAACAGCTCGGCGACCGGGGCGACGTAGGGCGCGAGTTGGGCACGGTGGGCGCTGTCGACGCAGCGCTGTGCCGTCGCGAGTGCCTCTTTGTCGTTCGCCTTGACGTACTTGGCGATGGCGAACCGGCCCAGCGGGTGCTTCGCGGTGGGGTCGAACGCGAGGTAGAGCGGCGCGCCGGGTTCCAGGCCTTCCCGGACCAGGCAGGCGCGGGTCTGACGGGTCAGTGCGTCCAGGGCCTTCCGCTCGGTCGCGGTGGGAGCGCTCAGGGGCGAGTAGCCGCACTCCTCGGCGACGTAGCCGGAGGCGTCCGTACCGTCCGGGTTGGTGAGGACCGGCCGTCCGCTCGGGGTGAGGTCGACGGTGACCTGGATGCCCTGGCGGTCGAAGCACTGCCGCTGTCTCCCGGCCACCGCGACCAGCCGTTCACGCTCCCGCGCCGTCAGCCGGTACGGCCCCACCGCACGGGGGTCGATGCCGCTGAGCTGCGCCCCGGACTCGGTGTACGTGTCGGTGTGCAGGGGGTCGATGGTGGCGGCGGGCCGGGGCGGCAGCGGCGTACGGACACGGGCCGAGTCGGCGACGAGGCTGCGGTCCGCGGTGGTCAGGGCGATGCGCCGGCCGGTCTTCGCGGCCAGGGCGCGGACCGTCTTCTCGACGCCCTTCCAGTCGGGGTGGGTCGCGGCGTACCCGCTGAGCCGGGAGAGGATGTTCGTGTCGGCGGCGAGGTCCTGGCCCTGTTCCTCCTTCAGGGCGCGGGTGGTGGTCGCCACGGCCAGCCACGCCGTCGCGGCCACGGAGCACACCGCGATCAGCGCCGAGGCGATCAGCAGCCGGACGAGCAGTCGCTTGCGCAGGGGTATCCGGCGCTTCATCCACGGCCGCCGGTGAGCTTGTAGCCGACGCCGAACACGGTGACCAGCCGGACGGGACGGCGCGGGTCGGCCTCGATCTTGCGGCGCAGGTTCATGATGTGGACGTCGACGGCGCGTTCGGTGGAGGACCGGTCGAAGCCGTGGGTGCAGCGCAGCAGTTGCGGCCGGGTGAAGACCCGGTCCGGTTCCCCGGCCATGGCCAGCAGGATCTGGAACTCGGCGGGGGTGCACTCCACCGGCACTCCCGCGCAGCGCACCTCGTGCCGTGCGGGATCGACGGTGATCGCGCCGGCGCGCGCCACGGGTTCCTCCCGCACGGTCGCGGCGCGCCCGCTGCGCCGCAGCACGGTGCGGATGCGGGCCATCAGCTCGCGCGGGCTGTACGGCTTGGTCATGTAGTCGTCCGCGCCGAGCTCCAGGCCGAGCAGGACGTCGTCCTCCTCGGCGCGGGCGGTGAGCATCAGCACGGGGATGTCGGCGTCGTCCTCGGCGCCGCCGCGCAGCACCCGGCACACGCCGAACCCGTCGATCACGGGCAGCATCAGGTCGAGGACCACGAGGTCGGGCCGCAGTCTGCGGGCCGCGTCCAGGGCGGCCGGGCCGTCGTGGACGACGGTGGCGGTGTGGCCCTCCGCCAGCAGGGAGCGGCGGATGAGTTCGGCCTGCATCTCGTCGTCCTCGGCGACCAGCACATGTGCGCACACGGGGCGGATCCTAGGCCGCTCAGCGGGCGAGCCAGTCGGCGTACCCCATGACGACGACGGGGTGCCGGTCCGGGTCCAGGGCCAGGAGCAGGTCTTTCATAGGGGCCCTCGCGATGCCGACGCAGCCGTGGGTGGGGCCGCCGTGGTCGACGTGGAGCCAGATGCCGCCGCCGCGGCGCGCGCCGAGGGGGCGGGTCCAGTCCAGGGGGACGTGCCCGGTCTCCGGTTGTAGTTGATGGCGATCACATAGTCGAACGCCCCGGACAGCGGCTCGCCTTCGAAGCCGGTGCCGAGTGAGGAGAAGCCGGCCGAGCGGTCGTACGGCAGCCGGGTGCCGGGGTCGCGGAGCAGGCCGCCGGCGTCGGTGAGGCCGTAGACGCCGAGCGGCGTGCGCAGGTCGCCGCTTCGGTGGTGGGCGCTCCAGCCGCGCAGCGCGTTGTGCCCGGGCCACTTCGGGCCCGCCCGCCAGCCGGTGGCGGTGCGCTCGTGCAGGGCGACCGTGGACACCGGGGAGTTCCTGCCGCGTCCGCTCACCACGACAGCTTGGCGCGTGCGGCCGGGTATGGCGGCCGACGTCTCGGGTCCGAGGCCGGATATCCCCGCGGGGGCGGCCTCGACGGTCACCTCCGGGGCCGGCGCGGACGTCCGCGCCGGGCGGCCGGCGTGCGCCCGGCGCGGCGACGCCGCGGCACCGCCGCCACAGCCACTGAGCAACAGGGGCGCGCCCAGGAGCGCGACGGCGGTTCTGCGACGGATCATGATGCGACTCTCACCGACACATGTGAGGAACCTGTCAGGTTCCGGGGCCTGTTCGTCTAGACCCGGTTCGGCTTCCCCGATGTGTACAGCCAAGTCCGGAACAGTCCGTCGAGGTCCTTGCCGGACTCGCGCTCGGCCAGCTTCACGAACTGGGCGGTGGTGCCGTGGTCGTTGCGGTGCGCCGTCGCCCAGCCGCGCAGGATGCGGAAGAACGCCTGGTCGCCGACGGCGCGGCGCAGTTCGTGCAGGGTCATGGCGCCACGGGCGTAGACCGGGGTACCGAAGAGGTTGGCACCGTTGCCCGGGTTGCCGGGCGGGTAGGCCCACAGGCCGTCGTGCGCCGGGCGGGCGTAGAGCGTGTCGAAGGTCTTCTGGGCGCTGGGGCCGCCGTGCTGCTCGCTGTAGAGCCACTCGGCGTAGGTGGCGAAGCCCTCGTTGAGCCAGATGTCCTTCCAGGTGGTGAGGGAGACGGAGTCGCCGAACCACTGGTGGGCGTTCTCGTGGACGAGGGTGGCCAGGTCGGGCGCCGAGTCGTAGAGGGGGCGGCTCTGGGTCTCCAGGGCGAAACCGACGTCCGGGGCCCGGTCGACGATCGATCCGGCGGCACGGAACGGGTAGGGCCCGAAGAGCTTGCTCTCCCACTCCAGGACGGAGGGCAGTTTCTTGAGGACGGGCGCGGCGGCGCTCGCCTCGCGCGGGTCGACGGCGTTGTACACGCGGATGCCGTCGCGGGTCGTGTACTGCTCGACCTTGAACTTGCCGACGGTCGCCGTGGCCAGGTAGGCGGCCATGGGCTGGGTCTGCTGCCAGCGGAAGGTGGTCTGGCCGTGCGCGGTGTGCTGTCCCCTGAAGACACCGTTGGCGACGGCGGTCCGCCCCTTGGGGACGGTGATCGTGAAGTCGTACGAGGACTTGTCCTTGGGGTGGTTGTTCGCCGGGAACCAGCTCATCGCGCCCTGCGGCTCGCCGGCCACGAACGCCCCGTCGTCGGTGGGGATCCACCCGTCCGAGGAGCCGTCGGGGTCGGTGACCGGCTTGGGGGTGCCGTGGTAGGCGACCCGCACGCGGAAGTCCTGGCCCTTGTGCAGGGCGCGGTGCGGGGTGACGACGAGTTCCTGGCCGTCGCGGCGCACGCCCGCCGCCGCGCCGTCGACGGTGACGCGCGTGACCTTCAGCCCCTTGAGGTCGAGGTCGAAGCGGGTCAGGCGCTGGGTGGCGCGGGCGGTGAGGACCGCCGTGCCGTCGAGGCGCCGGGTGGTGGTGTCGTAGCGGAGCGTCAGACCGTAGTGGTGGACGTGGTAGCCGCCGTTGCCGGCGAGCCGGTAGTACGGGTCGCCCACGCCGGCGGATCCGTTCGTCCCGGCCGCGGCCGGTCCCGCGGCTCCGAGCAGTGCCGCCACGGCGACGGGGACGGTGGCGAGGACCGCCTCGCGGCGGAGGACGGCGGTGCGGCGTCCGGCGGCCTGCTGTCGGTCTGATGTCACGTGCGCTCCTTGGGGGGTGGCCGATGATCGACATTGATGATCATCCAATCCACAGACTAGGCGGCTATGTTGCCCAAAATCCCCCTCGTTCAGGTCAAGTTACGTCGCGTCGCCGATCGGAAACGGTCGGGGCACCGGGCCGACGGCGTACGCTGCCCGGGCCCCACCCGCCCCTCGACGGAGGCCCGAGCATGACCGTCCGCCTGCGCCGGATCTACGAACCGCCCGAGCCGGAGGACGGCCTGCGCGTCCTGGTCGACCGGCTGTGGCCGCGCGGCGTGTCCAAGGACGCGGCGCATGTCGACCAGTGGCCCAAGGCCCTCACCCCGTCGACCGAACTGCGCAAGTGGTACCACGCGGGCGAGGGCTCCTACGAGGAGTTCCGCGGCCGGTACGAGGCGGAGCTCGCCGACCCCGAGGCCGCCGAACTCCTCGACGGTCTGCGGGAGTCGGCCCGCACCCGGACGGTGACCCTGCTCACCGCGTCCAAGAACCCCGAGGAGAGCCACGCCTCGGTGCTGGCCGGGCTGCTCGGCGACTGACTCAGCCCGTCTGCCGCGCCGCCGCCCGCCCCGCCGCGCGTCCCGAGAAGAGGCAGCCGCCGAGGAACGTGCCCTCCAGGGCGTTGTAGCCGTGCACACCGCCGCCGCCGAAGCCGGCCACCTCGCCCGCCGCGTACAGCCCGCCGAGGGGCTGTCCGTCGGCGCCCAGGGCGCGCGAGTCCAGGTCGGTCTGGATGCCGCCGAGGGTCTTGCGGGTGAGGACGTGCAGCTTGACGCCGATCAGCGGTCCGGCCGCCGGGTCGAGGATGCGGTGCGGGGTGGCGACCCGGCCGAGGCGGTCGCCGATGTAGCGGCGGGCGTTGCGGATGCCCTGGATCTGGGAGTCCTTGCTGTACGGGTTGGCCATCTGCAGGTCGCGGGCCTCGATCTGGCGGCGCACCTCGGCCGCGTCGAGCAGGGGCTTGTCCGTGAGGCCGTTCATCTTCTCGACGAGCCGCTCCAGGTTCTCCGCGGTCACGAAGTCCGCGCCGTTGCGCACGAAGGCCTGCACCGGCGCGGGGGCACCCTTGCCGAGCAGCCGGTCGCGCAGCACCGCCTTGCGGTCCTTGGCGGTGATGTCCGGGTTCTGCTCGGAGCCGGAGAGCGCGAACTCCTTCTCGATGATCTTCCGGGTGAGGACGAACCACGAGTGGTCGTGGTCCGCGATGTCCTCGGTGGTGCGCAGGTGCCGCAGGGTGCCCAGGGTGTCGTAGCCCGGCAGGCACGGGTCGGGCAGCCGGCGGCCCAGGGCGTCGAGCCAGATCGAGGACGGGCCGGGCAGGATGCGGATGCCGTGGCCGGGCCAGATGGGGTCCCAGTTCTGCAGGCCCTCGGTGTAGTGCCACATGCGGTCCCGGTTGACGAGCCGTACGCCCGCCTCGGCGCTGATGTCGAGCATCCGCCCGTCGACATAGGCCGGAACGCCCGTGACCATCTGCCTGGGGGGCGAGCCGAGCCGCTCGGGCCAGGAGCGGCGGACGATGTCGTGGTTGGCGCCGATGCCGCCGCTGGTCACGATCACGGCCTGTGCGGTGAGTTCGAAGTCGCCGATCCGGTCGCGGTTGGAGGCCACGCCGCGCGGCGAGTCGTCGGCGGCGAGGACCGTGCCGCGCACCCCGCGCGCCGCGCCGTCCTCGACGACCAGTTCGTCCACCCGGTGGCGGTGGTGGAAGGTGAGCAGCCCGTCGCGGGCGGCCTGCTTCGCGTACTCGGCGAACGGCTCCACGACTCCCGTGCCGGTGCCCCAGGCGATGTGGAAGCGCGGTACGGAGTTGCCGTGCCCGTCCGCGCGCAGGTCGCCGCGTTCGGCCCAACCGACCGTGGGCAGCAGGGAGATGCCGTGGCCCTCCAGCCAGGACCGCTTCTCCCCGGCCGCGAACTCGACGTAGGCGCGGGCCCAGCGCACCGCCCAGGAGTCCTCGTCCTCGACCCGGTCGAACCGGGCGCTTCCCTGCCAGTCGTTCCAGGCCAGGTCGAAGGAGTCCTTGATGCCCAGGCGGCGCTGCTCGGGCGAGTCGACGAGGAAGAGCCCGCCGAAGGACCAGAACGCCTGCCCGCCGAGGTTGGCGGCGTTCTCCTGGTCGACCAGGGCGACGCGCCTGCCCCGGCTGGTGAGTTCGTGCGCCGCGACCAGGCCCGCGAGGCCCGCTCCGACGACGATGACGTCCGCGTCCATGGCGACCGTTTCCCTTCCCCATACGGGAGTTGACTTGCGCAGGTGGTTATCCGGGGGTGCCGCCGCCGTCGGTCAGCAGCGCGGTGAGCAGCTGTTTGAGCCAGCCGCGAGCGACGTCGACGTCCCGGTCGAGCAGCAGTTGGGTGGTGACGCCGTCGTACGCGGCGACCACGGCGTGGGCGGCACCGTCGACGTCGCCCAGGACGGCGGGGAGTTCGGTGTGTCCCTTGGCCCGGGAGAGCCGGTCCGCGATCGCCTGCCGCAGGCGCGCGCGGTGGTCGAGCAGGGCCTGCGCGACGGCCGGGTCGCGGGCGGCGTGCACCAGGAAGTCGGTCTTCACCAGCAGCCAGTCGACGTCGAGCAGCAGCACCTCGGTGACCCGGTCCACGGAGGCCGGCACGTCCAGGTCGGGGCCGTCGAGGCCGAGGGCGTCGGACACCTGCTCGGCGATGAGGTCGGCGCGCTCCCGGTAGAGGGCGAAGAACAACTCGTCCAGGGTGGCGAAGTTCGAGTAGAAGGCGCCCCTGCTGAAGCCGGCGGCCTCGCAGACCTCCTCGATCGAGACCCGGCCGAAGCCCTTGGCGGCGAACACGGTGAACGCGGCCTCGAGCAGCCTGGCCCGCGTCCTCACCCGGCGCCTGGTGACACGCTTGGCCGTCTCCTCCATGGTCACGCCCTCCGTTCGATGCGCGACTGTATCCGATACATCGATGTATCGAAAGCGTTCGGCGAGGCCGTGGGGGGCAAGATCGCAGAATGGAACACATTTTCGATTAGGGGGTACGCTGGCGACATGGCCACGCACCACCTCCAGGGCTCTCTGTTCGACCAGAGCGACGAGCCGCGCCTCGGCTCCCTCGCCGGGCTGCGGCGGACCGGTCTGGGCTCCGGCGCGTGGATCGACGAGCTGCCCGGCTGGCTGAGCGGCGCCGACGCCCTGTTCGAACGGCTGGCCGCGGACGTGCCGTGGCACGCCGAGCGCCGCACCATGTACGACAACGTCGTGGACGTACCGCGGCTGCTCGCCCACTACGGCGCGGACGACCCGCTGCCGCACCCCGCGCTCGCCGAGGCCCGCGCCGCGCTCTCCCGCCACTACGCCGACGAGCTGGGCGAACCGTTCACCACCGCCGGGCTGTGCTACTACCGCGACGGCCGGGACAGCGTCGCCTGGCACGGCGACCGGATCGGACGCGGCGCCCGCGAGGACACGATGGTCGCGATCCTCTCGGTCGGCGCGCCCCGCGATCTGCTGCTGCGGCCGGCGCACGGGGGCGCCGCCGCGGTCCGGCGGCCGCTCGGGCACGGCGACCTGATCGTGATGGGCGGCTCCTGCCAGCGGACCTGGGAACACTGCGTCCCCAAGTCCGCGCGCGCCGCGGGTCCGCGCATCAGCGTGCAGTTCCGTCCGCAGGGCGTACGGTGAGTGTCCAAAACCCCCTCCTTCCATGGGACCGGGGACATCTGGTTGGCTGTCCCCCGTCGAACAGGGCTCAGGACTCGGGAAGGTCATGCGGACAGACGTACGCCAGGTCACGGACGGCACCTACCTGGTGCACGGCAGCAACACCAACTGGGTGATCCTCAAGGACGGGGACGAACTCACGCTGGTGGACACGGGCTATCCCGGCGACCGGCAGGCGGTCCTCGACTCGCTGGCCGCGGTGGGCGGTTCGCCGGAGGCGGTCACGGCCGTGCTGATCACGCACGCGCACAACGACCACCTCGGCTCGGCCGAGTACCTGCGCCGCACCTACGACACGCCGGTCTACCTGCACGAGGCCGAAGTGCCGCACGCCCGCCGGGACTTCCTGCAGCAGGTGTCCGTGGGCGAGGTGCTGCGCAACGCGTGGCGCCCGGGAGTCCTGCCGTGGATGGTGCACGCCCTGCGCTCGGGCGGCACGCAGCAGCATCCGGTCTCCGCTCCCGAGGCGTTCCCCGGCGCGGGCGCGCTCGACCTGCCGGGCCGCCCCGTGCCGGTGCACACGCCCGGCCACACCGACGGCCACTGCGTCTTCCATCTGCCCGACGCTGGGCTCGTCATCTCCGGCGACGCCCTGGTCAGCGGCCATCCCACCTCCCGGCTGGCGGGACCGCAGCTGCTGCCCGACATGTTCCACCACGAGCGGGCCCGCGCGGTGGCCTCCCTGGAACTGATCGAGCGCCTCGACGGCGACCTCCTGCTGCCCGGCCACGGACCGGTGCACCGCGGTTCGGTGCGTGCCGCCGCCCAGCAGGCGCGGGAACGGGCTCTGTGAACCCCGGGAACCGGCCTTAGGGTTCGTCCCATGGCCTTGCAGATCAGCGCCACCAACCCGGAGCATCCCGCGCTCCTGCTCGAACTCCCCTGGGACGTGCCCCTTCAGGAGTGGCCGCAGAAGTACCTCGTGCCGCTCCCCCGCGGCATCTCCCGGCACGTGGTGCGCTACGCCCGCGCCGGCAGCGAGGTCATCGCCGTCAAGGAACTCGCGGAGCGGCCCGCGCTGCGCGAGTACGAGCTGCTGCGCGACCTGGACCGGCTCGGCATACCGGCCGTGGACCCGCTGGCCGTGCTCACCGGGCGGACCGACGCCGCGGGTGCCCCGCTGGAGTCCGTGCTGGTCACACGGCATCTGGGCGGCTCGATGCCGTACCGCTCGATGTTCGAGACGACCATGCGCCCGGCGACCATGCACCGCCTGATGGACGCCCTGGCGGTCCTGCTGGTGCGGCTACATCTGGCCGGGTTCGCGTGGGGCGACTGCTCGCTGTCCAACACGCTGTTCCGGCGGGACGCGGGCGCGTACGCCGCCTACCTGGTGGACGCGGAGACCGGCGACCTGCACCCGCGGCTCAGCCCCGGGCAGCGGGAGTACGACCTCGACCTCGCGCGCGTGAACATCAGCGGCGAACTGCTGGACCTGGAGGCGTCGGGGGCGCTGCACCCCTCGGTCGACCCGATCGAGTTCGGCACCGAGATCTGCGCCCGCTACCAGGGGCTGTGGCAGGAGCTGACCCGCACCTCCGTCTATCCGGCGGGCAAGTACCACTACATCGAGCGCCGGATACGACGGCTGGCCGAACTCGGGTTCGACGTGGCCGAGATGCAGATCGAGCGCTCCTCGGGCGGCGACACGGTCACCTTCGTGCCGAAGGTCGTCGACGCGGGCCACCACCAGCGCCAACTGCTGCGCCTGACCGGCCTGGACACCGAGGAGAACCAGGCCCGGCGGCTGCTGAACGACCTGGAGTCCTGGATGGCCACCCAGGACGACTACGCGCCCGGCGACCCCTTCGCCGCCCGCCCCGAGGTGCTGGCCCACCGCTGGGTCCGGGACGTGTTCCGGCCGACCGTGCGCGCCGTGCCGCACGACCTGCGCGGCTCCATGGACCCTGCCGAGATCTACCACGAGCTGCTCGAACACCGCTGGTACCTGTCCGAGCGCGCCCAGCACGACATAGGGCTCGACACGGCGGTCGAGGACTACATCACCCAGGTCCTGCCCAGGGCGCGGACGACCTTGGAGCCGACCGCGCCCGAGTAGGTCAGTCGTGCGGGACCACGGCCACCGGGCAGGCCGCGTGGTGCAGCATCCCGTGCGCGACCGAGCCGATCCGGGCGCCGACCGCCGTGCGGTGCGCGCGGCGGCCCACGACCATCAGCTGGGCCCGCCCGGCCACCGACAGCAGCACCTGGCTCGCGCTGCCCATCTCCACCTGCTCGGCGACGGGCACGTCGGGGAAGCGCTCCCGCCACGGCCTCAGCGCCTCGGCGAGGGCCGTCTTCTCGAACGGCTCCAGGCCGCCGGCGTCGTCGAGGAGCTTCAGCGAGGCGGGGCTGTAGGCGAAGGCGGGCGGCAGGGTCCAGGCCCGTACGGCCCGGACCGTGGCGCGGCGGGCCGCCGCCGTCTCGAACGCGAAGCGCAGCGCGGCGGCGCTGTCCTCGGGGCCGCCCTGCTGGCCCACGACCACCTCGCGCCCGCCGGCCTCCGCGGACGGCCGGTCCCCGGCCCGCACCAGCACCACCGGCCGGGTGGCTTCGGCGATCACATGCTGTCCGACCGAGCCCAGCAGGAATCCGACGACGGCCCCGTGCCCCCGCGAACCGAGCACCAGCATCTCCGCGTCGGCCGCCGCGCCGGCCAGTGTCTGCGCGGCATGTCCCTCGACGACGTCGAGGGCCGCCACCAGCTCCGGGTGGCGCTCGGTGACCGTCCGCACGGCCTCCGTCAGCCCGTCCGAGACCCACTGGTGCTGCGTGTCGCGGTCCGCGGCGGGGGCCGTCTCGTACGCGTGGAAGCGCCAGGCGTGCAGCACACGCAGCGGCAGCCCTCTGCGGACGGCCTCCCGCCCCGCCCACGCCAGTGCCGCGAGGCTCTCCTCCGTACCGTCGACCCCCACCGTGATCGGGCGTGCCATGTGCGGCCCTCCTCGTCGTCGCCTGTCCGCGGGCCCAGTCTTCACCACGCCGGGGTGCCCGGTGGCGCGGGGGCCGAGGAAGATCGTCGCCGCGCGGGCGCCGGGAACGGTGCCCGCCCGTGCACCGTCCGCCGGGATCTTGCCTCTGCGCGCACCGTCCCCGGCTCACCGGAGCGAACCCGGGCGATCGAACATACGATGGGCGGGAACCGGTGCGGTGACGACGGCGACACCGTCCCGTGAATCGACCGCTCGGGGTGGGAGACGTATGGCACAGGCCGCCGACGCAGCGCGGACCGTCATCTTGACCGTGGACGACGACCCGGGAGTCTCCCGCGCCGTCGCCCGCGACCTCAGGCGGCGCTACGGCGAGTCGTACCGGATCGTGCGCGCGGAGTCCGGCGAGTCCGCGCTGGAGGCGCTGCGCGAGCTGAAGCTGCGCGGCGACCTCGTGGCCGTGGTCCTGGCCGACTACCGCATGCCGCAGATGAACGGCATCGAATTCCTGGAACAGGCCCTGGACGTGTACCCCGGTGCGCGGCGGGTGCTGCTGACCGCGTACGCGGACACGAACGCGGCCATCGACGCGATCAACGTCATCGATCTCGACCACTATCTGCTCAAGCCGTGGGACCCGCCGGAGGAGAAGCTCTATCCGGTGGTGGACGACCTGCTGGAGGCGTGGCGGTGCAGCGACTACCGGCCGGTGCCCAGCACCAAGGTGGTCGGGCACCGCTGGTCGGCGCGCTCCTCGGACGTGCGTGAGTTCCTCGCCCGCAACCAGGTGCCCTACCGCTGGTACTCGGTCGAGGAGCCGGAGGGGCAGCGGCTGCTGTCCGCCGCCGAGCAGGACGGCCAGCGGCTGCCGCTGGTGATCACCCCGGACGGCACGACCCTGATCGAGCCGGAGGCGCCCGAACTGGCCGCGCGGGTGGGCCTGGCGACGACGCCCACCGCCGAGTTCTACGACCTCGTCGTCATCGGCGGCGGCCCGGCCGGGCTCGGCGCGGCGGTGTACGGCGCCTCGGAGGGTCTGCGGACGGTCCTGGTGGAACGCTCGGCGACCGGCGGGCAGGCCGGGCAGAGCTCCCGGATCGAGAACTACCTGGGCTTCCCCGACGGTGTCTCGGGCGCACAGCTCGCCGAGCGGGCCCGCCGGCAGGCGACCCGGTTCGGCGCCGAGATCCTCACCACGCGCGAGGTCGTCGGCCTGGAGGTGAACGGCGCGGCACGGGTCGTACGGTTCGCGGACGGGTCGGCGGTGGCGGCGCACAGCGTGATCCTGGCGACCGGTGTGCAGTACCGGCAGCTGGAGGCCGACGGCTGCCACGACCTGACCGGGTGCGGGGTGTTCTACGGCTCCGCGCTGACCGAGGCGAACGCCTGCCGGGGACACGACGTGTACATCGTGGGCGGCGCCAACTCGGCGGGCCAGGCGGCGATGTACCTGTCCCGCACCGCCAAGTCCGTGACGCTGCTGGTGCGCGGGGCGGACCTGTCGGTGTCGATGTCGTACTACCTGATCCAGCAGATCAACGAGGCGCCCAACATCTCGGTGCGGCCCCACACGGTCGTCGACGCGGCGCACGGCGGCGAACACCTGGAGCAGCTGACGCTGCGCCACGCGGTGTCCGGCGAGAGCGAACGCGTCGACGCGCAGTGGATGTTCGTGTTCATCGGCGCGGCCCCGCTCACCGACTGGCTGGGCGAGACGGTGCTGCGCGACGAGCGCGGGTTCATCCTCGCCGGGCCCGACCTCACCGCGGACGGGCGGCCACCGGCGAGCTGGGAGCTGGACCGGCCGCCGTACCACCTGGAGACCAGCGTGCCCGGCGTGTTCGTGGCGGGCGACGCGCGCGCCGAGTCCGCCAAGCGTGTCGCGTCCGCCGTCGGAGAGGGAGCCATGGCCGTGATGCTCGTCCACCGTTACCTGGAGCAGTCATGAGCGGGCGGTTGATGCCGTGCAGCCCGCAGGAGATCGGCTCGCTGTTCCTGTTCGAGAAGCTGAGCCCGGAGCAGAAGGGCCGCCTGTGCGGGGCGGGTCGGGTCGAGCTGTTCGAGCCCGGGCCGGTGTACACCGAGGGTGATCCGGCCACCTGCTTCTTCGTGATGGTCGAGGGCACGGTGGTGCTCTCGCGCCGGGTCGGCGGCGACGACGTGGAGGTCAGCCGGACCTCCCAGCCCGGGGTGTACGCGGGAGCCATGCAGGCCTATCTCGGTGACCGGGTGCTGCAGGTCTACAACAACTCCATGCGGGTCACCGTGCCGACCCGCTTCTTCGTGCTGCCCGCGGACACGTTCGCGGACATCATGCAGGAGTGGTTCCCCATGGCGGTCCACCTGCTGGAGGGGCTCTTCTTCGGCGTCAAGAGCACCCAGGCCGCGATCGGGCAGCGGGAACGGCTGCTGGCGCTCGGCTCGTTGTCGGCCGGTCTCACCCATGAGCTCAACAACCCCGCCGCGGCGGCCGTGCGGGCCACCTCGACGCTGCGCGAGCGGGTCGCCAAGATGCGGCGCAAGCTGGCCGTCATCGCCGAAGGGCCGTTCTCGCGCGAGGTGTTGGCGCAGCTCATGGAGATCCAGGAGCGCACGGCCGAGCGGGTCGCCAAGGCACCCGCGCTCAGTCCGCTGGAGGCCTCGGACCGTGAGGACGCCCTCACCGACTGGTTCGAGGACCACGGCATGGACCACGGCTGGCAGCTCGCGCCGACCTTCGTGCAGGCCGGTCTCGACATCGACTGGCTGGAACAGGTCGCGGCGGCGGTGGACGAGGAGATCCTGCCGGGGGCCGTCGGCTGGCTCAACTACACCGTCGAGACCGAGCTGTTGATGAACGAGATCGAGGACTCCACCACCCGCATCTCGCACCTGGTCGACGCGGCCAAGCAGTACTCGCAGCTGGACCGGGCGCCCTACCGGGTGGTGGACGTGCACGAACTCCTCGACAGCACGCTGCTGATGCTGTCCGGCAAGATCGGGCAACGCATCCACGTCGTCAAGGACTACGACCGCACGCTCCCGGCCGTCCCGGCCTACCCGGCGGAGCTCAACCAGGTGTGGACGAACCTCATCGACAACGCGGTCGCGGCCATGCGGAGCACCGACGGGGACGGCACGTTGACGGTACGGACCGCCCTGGACCACGAGCGGGTCCTGGTCGAGTTCCGCGACACCGGGCCGGGTGTCGCGCCGGAGATCCGGGACCGCATCTTCGACCCCTTCTTCACGACCAAACCGGTGGGCCAGGGCACCGGGCTGGGCCTGGACATCTCCTGGCGGATCGTCGTCAACAAGCACCACGGCAGCCTGAAGGTCGAGTCGGTGCCCGGCGACACCCGCTTCCAGGTCCTGCTCCCCCTGGCCGCGGAAGCATCCGAGGAGGCAGTATGAGCGGCGAGGCCGGCATCGACCCCAGCGTTCCGCCGAGTGGTACCGGCTGTCCGGAGTGTGACGCGGCCGGCGGCTGGTGGTTCCATCTGCGGCGCTGCGCGCAGTGCGGGCACATCGGCTGCTGCGACGACTCCCCCGCCAAGCACGCCAGCGCGCATTACCGGGAGACGGGCCACCCGTTCATCCGCAGCTTCGAACCGGGTGAGCAGTGGTTCTGGAACTACGAGACCAACGAGTTGTTCGACTCCGGGCCGGAACTGGCCGCCCCGCACTGCCACCCGGCGGACCAGCCCACCCCGGGACCGGCGGGACGGGTGCCGGTGAACTGGGCGGAGACGCTGCGCTGAACGCCGCCCGGCCGCCGATCACGTTGTCGGTGGCTCGTGCCAGGATGGGGGCGTGTCGCAGACCGCCTTCATCACGCCACCGCTGATCGGCCGGGACGGGGAGCTCTCCCGGCTGGCCGACGTGCTGGAGCGTGCCCAACACGGCGAGGCGCGGGCCGTACTCGTCGCCGGGGACGCGGGGGTCGGCAAGACCCGGGTGCTGGACGAGGCCGTCGAACGGGCGGTCGCGTCCGGCACGACCGTGGTCACCGGGCACTGCGTCGACCTCGGTGACGTCGGCCTGCCGTATCTGCCGTTCACCGAGATCCTCGGGGCGCTCGCCGCCGACGAGCGGTTCGCCGCCGCGCTCGCCGCGCATCCGGTGGTGGATCGGCTGCTGGGCGCCGGGACGGACACCGCCCGGGACGCCGACGGCCGACTGCGGCTCTTCGAGGGCGTGGCCGGGCTGCTGGCCGACCTCGCGGACCTGGCACCGCTGCTCGTCGTCCTGGAGGACATCCACTGGGCCGACCAGTCCTCCCGGGACCTGCTCAGATTCCTGCTCAGCCGCGGCGGCCCCGCCCGGCGCCTGGCCGTGTTCGCCTCGTACCGCGCGGACGACCTGCACCGCCGCCACCCCCTGCGGCCCCTGCTGGCCGAACTGGTCCGGCTGCCCGCCGTCGAGCGCCTGGAACTGCGGCCCCTGCCCGACCAGGACGTGACCCGGCTGGTCCGGGCCCTGCGGGACCGCCCGCTGCCGGAGACCACCGTCCGCCGGATCGTTCAGCGCGCCGAGGGCAACGCCTTCTACGCGGAGGAGCTGGTCGCGGCCACCGACATGAGCGCCGCCGGGATGCCCAGCGGGCTGGCCGACGTGCTCCTCATCCGGGTCGAGCAACTGTCCGACACGGCCCAGCAGGTGCTGCGCACCGCCGCCGTCGCCGGGCGGCGGGTCGGGCACGAACTGCTGCGGGAGGCGGTCGGACTGCCCGAGGACGAGCTGGAGTCGGCGCTGCGCGAGGCGGTCGGACGGCAGTTGCTCGTCCCCGGGGACGGCGACACGTACTCCTTCCGGCACGCCCTCGCGCGCGAGGCGGTGTACGCCGATCTGCTGCCCGGGGAGCGGTCCCGGCTGCACGGCGCGTTCGCCCGGCTGCTCGCCGCCCGCGGCCCGAGCGCGGAGAGCGCGGCCGAGCGGGCGCACCACTACCGTGAGAGCCACGACCTGCCCGAGGCGCTCGCCGCCTCCCTGGAGGCCGCCGACCACGCCCAGCGGGTGGGTGCGCCCGCCGAGGAGCTGCGGCACCTGGAGACCGCGCTCGACCTGTGGTCGTCGGTGGCGGTGGCCGCCCGGCCGGCCGGCGAGGGGCTCGACCGGGTGACGCTGACGCTGCGCGCCTCGGCGGCCGCCGCGCACGCCGGGGACCCGCACCGGGCGGTGTCCCTGACGCGTGCCGCGCTCGCCGGGGCCGGCCACGACGCGGACTCCGAACTCGCCGCGCGCATCCGCTACACGCTGGCGGGAAACCTGCTGACCGTCGACAGTCTGACGGCGGCGTACGCGTACAGCAGCGAGGCCCTGGCGATGATCCCGCAGCAGCCGCCGTCACGGACGTGGCTGTGGGCGGCGGCCACGCATGTCCTGGCGGCGCGTCACGTCGGCGAGACCGGGACGGCGCTGCGCCTGGCCCGTCAGGCCCTGGGTGTGGCACGGGAGTTGCGGGTCACCGACGCCGAGGCCGATCTGCTGGTCTCCCTGACCGGGCTCGAAGGCGCGGGCCGCGGCTCCCGGGAGGGCCGCGAACGCCTGCGGCAGGCCCGGGAGCTGGCCCGTGGCGCGGGGAACGCGCCGGTGGAGATGCGCGCGCTGTTCAACCTCGCCGTGGGCTGCTTCGAGTCCGGCGATCTCCAGGACTGTCTGCCGTGGCTGGACGAGGGACTGGAGCGGGCCCGCCGCGCCGGGCTGCTGTCCTCGCCGTATCCGCGGGAGATGCGCTATCTCCAGCTACTGGCGCTGTACACGCTGGGCCGGTGGGACGAGTGCGTGCGCACGGCGGACGCGGACGCCGAGACGGCGGGCGGGTACGCGCTCGGACCGGCTCTGTACGTGGCGCTGGCGCGCGGCGACCTGCGGGCCGTCGAGCGGGCCCGCGCGCTGCTGGAGGGGCCCTTCGACTGGATGGGCACGCTCGTCGCCGGGATCGTGCTCACCGACGCGGCCGCCCTGCGCGGGGACCCGGAGGCGGCGGTGGAGCGGATGCGCGCGACGGTCAAGGCCCTCAGCGACGACTCGGGGCGGCGTCCCGACGTGACGGTCCGGCTGGCCGCGCTGTGTCTGGCCGCCGTCGCCGTCCGGGCCGCCGAACTGCGCCGGGCCGGCGACGAGGCGGGCCTTCGCCGCTGGACGGACACGGCGACGGAACTGGTGGAGCGGGCGCGCGGGACGGCCGAGCGGGGTGAGGACGGCGGCGCGCAGGGTCCGGAGGGCCGGGCCTGGCTGGCCCGTGCCGAGGCGGAGTGGGCGTGGGCCGTCGCGGGGCCGGACGTGGCGCTCTGGGAGAAGGCGGTCGCCGCGTTCGAGGACGGCGACGTGTACGAGCGGGCGCGCTGCCGGGTGCGGTTGGCCGAGGCCCTGCTGGCGGCCGACCGGCGGGCCGAGGCGGCCGTCCGGGCGCGCGAGGCCCGGGAGACGGCCGCCCGGCTGGGCGCGGCGCCGCTCCTGGAGCGGGTCGACGCCCTGATACGTCGCGGCCGCCTCGCGGACACCCCGTCCGGCGGCGAGCGCACCTCTCCGCTCACCGCCCGTGAGCAGGACGTGCTGCGGCTCCTCGCCCGCGGCCGCAGCAACCGCCAGATCGGCGAGGAGCTGTTCATCACCGGCAAGACGGCGAGTGTGCACGTCTCCAACATCCTCGCCAAGCTGGGCGCCGCGAGCCGCACGGAGGCGGTCGCGGTCGCCTATCGCGAGGGTCTGATCACACCGGAGCCGACGGCCTAGGACAGGGCCTGGGACCGGCAGTCGAGGCGGTCGAGGTCGACGGTGTCCGCCATGGCCCGCATGCCCTTGTCGTTGGGATGCAGATGGTCACCTCCGTCGAGGAAGGGCAGGATCCGCTCGGGGTCGTACGGGCTGCGCAGGGCGTGGTCGAAGTCGGCGACCGCGTCGAACTCCCCGCTCGTCCTGATGAATTGGTTCACCTCCTGGCGTACGGCCTCGGCGGCCGGATCCCATTCGGACCAGCCCTTGAAGGGGCCGACGGTCGCGCCGACGACGCACCTGCCGGCGGCGTGGGCCCGGTCCACGATCTCCCGGTACCCGGCGATCATGTCCTGCGCGGTGACACCGGTGTGCGCCTTGATGTCGTTGACGCCCTCGAAGAGGAAGACGGTACGGACGCCGGGCTGGGACAGGACGTCCCGGTCCAGCCGGTGCAGGGCGCTCTGTCCGGCGCCGTCCGCCAGGACCTTGTTGCCCGAGATCCCCTCGTTGGCCACGCCCTCGACCGTGGTCTGGGCCGTCCGGAACCGCCGGGACAGGTAGTCGGGCCAGCGGCGGTTCAGGTCGGTGGTGGACTGCCAGCCGTCGGTGATGGAGTCGCCGAGCGCGACGACGGCTCCGGTGGCCGTGCTCGGGGGCCGTACCGAGACGGCGTCGAGGTAGAACCAGGAGCCGGTCGTGGCCGTCCAATTGCCCCCGCCCTCCTCTCCCGTGTGGTCGCCCTGGGTGACGTACGAGGTCTGCATCGCCATGCCGTGGCCGGTCGCCGGGCCCGCCGCGTCGGGACTGTGGACACTGACGGCGAGGTCGGTCCCGGCGGGCACCTTGCCGGGCAGCGGGTCGCTCCAGACCGTGGCGCCCGCCGGCACGGTGACCGTACGGGCACCGCCGAAGGTCAGCCGCCGGTTGCTCCCCTTCTGGAGCTCGGCGCCCTGGCGCCGGACGCCGGCGTGGACGTTGTCGAAGGTCAGGGGCCGGTCCCCGAAGGCGTTGGAGAGGCGGACGCGCAGCTCGCTGCCGGCCGCGCTGGTGTGCACGACCAGCCGGTAGCCGCGGTCGGCCACGCCCTCGCCCAGCCGGTCGGCGCTCGCCGCCCAGGTGACGACGTCGTGCCGGGCGTCGGCCGCCCGCGCGGGGGCGGACTGGCAGGCGACCGCGGCCAGCAGGACGACCGCGCGGCGGACGGCGCGCGCGAGGCGGGCGGTCACCGGGCGAGGTCCTTCAACGTGACGGACTCCCCGGGTTCGAGGGTGACCGTCCTGGACCTGCTGCCGTAGGCCACCTCGGTGATGCGCCCGCCGACGCTGCGCAGCCGGGCCTCGGTCGGCCTGCCGTCGCGCCAGGCCAGGTCGAGGACGAAGCCGCCGCGCACCGGCGCCCCGGTGAGGGAGCCGACCGCCGACCAGGCGTCGGGCAGGGCGGGCAACAGCTCCACGTGGCCGGGCCGGGAGTACACCAGCATCTCGACCATCGCGGCCGGGGTGCCGAAGTTGGCGTCGATCTGGAAGATGCCCCGGCCCCGCTCGACCTGGTAGATGTCGAACAGGTTGGGCGCCGTGCCGTTGCTGCCGCCGCTGGACGGGCGCAGGTTGTTGACGACCAACTGGTAGGCCTTGTCGGGATTCTTCAGCCGGGCCCAGCACAGACTGCGCCAGGCGTTGGCCCACCCGAAGCTCTCCATGCCGCGGGCGGTCAGCAGCGCCGCGGCTCCGGCCACGATGTCGGCGGGGGTGGAGCCGTCGGGGCGGATGCGGTCGCCGGGGAAGAGGCCGACGAGCGGGGACAGGTGCCGGTGGGTGGTCTCGCCGAGGTTGTCCGGCGACATCCACTCCTCCAGCCAGCCCGTTGTGGGGCTGACCACGGGCAGGTACAGGCGGTCGCGGAGCCCGGCGACGGTGTCGGCGTAGCCGCGGTCCCGGCCCAGTTCGGCGGCGGCGCCGGCGTAGTTGCCGAACAGCGCCCGGACCAGCTCCTGGGCGTAGGTGATGCCCTTCGCGTCGAGCGGGCCCTGCTCGGGCGACCAGTCGCTGTCGGCGATCAGGACCTCGCGCGAGGTACCCGGCAGGGTGGTGGTGAGCAGCCGCGCCTCCCAGAACTCGCAGGCGCCCTTGAGGAGGGGGTAGATCCGCTCCAGGTGGCCGCGGGAGCGGGTGAACTCGTAGTGCTCGAACAGGGTGTTGCACAGCCAGGCGTTGCCCGCCGGATGCCACCACCAGCCCCCGCCGCCGTGCGGGTTGGTGGAGATGGCGACCGTCCAGCCGGCGTTCTTGCCACTGGAGTTGCGGTAGCGGTTGCGGGAGTCGTTGAAGAGTCTTCGGGTGAGGTCGGTCCAGGAGGGGAGCTGGGCCACGCAGTAGTCGGTGAGCGCGTCGAAGCAGGAGGACAGGCCCGCCCGGTCGGCCATCCAGTAGTTCATCTGGAGGTTGATGTCGGTGTGGTAGTCGCCCATCCAGTCCGGGTCGTTGCCGTCGAGCCACAGTCCCTGGAGGCCCATCGGCAGGCTGCCCCGGGAGCCGGAGATCATCAGGTGGCGGCCGAACTGGAGGTAGGCGGCTTCGAGTTCGGGGTCCGGTACGCCGTCCCGGGCGCGGGCGCGGAGCCGCTCCCAGGTGTCCAGGGCCCGCTGCTGGGCCGTCGAGGTGCCGAGCGAGATGTCGAACGGGTCGTACAGCGCCCGGTGGTCGGCGACGTGCGTGCGCAGCAGGGTGTCCGCGGAGTTGCGGGCGGCGGCGCGGACCTTGGCGCGGGCCAGGGCCTCGGGGTCGAGGGAGGGGTCCCGGTAGTGGGTGGCGGCGTCGGGCGCGTAGTTGGTTCCGCCGCTCAGCACCACCGTCAGGTCCTTGCAGCCGGTGAAGGTGATGCGGGTGCCGTCGACGCGAACGCTGCCTCCGCTGCCGTACGCGGTGATCGCGGCGCCGTAGCGCAGCCCGCCCGGGAAGGCGCCGGCGAACGACTCGGCTCCGGAGGGCTCTTCGCCGTGCGTGCCGTCCAGGGTGACGGTGCCGGTGTAGCGGCCGCCGCCGTTCTGGGTGAGGTGCAGGACCAGCACGTCGTCGGGGCGGCTCACGAACAGCTGTCTGCGGTAGGTGACTCCGGAGCGGACGTACGACGTCGTCACCACGCCCTGGGCGAGGTCGAGGGTGCGGCGGTAGCCGGTGACGGCGGACAGGTCGTGGTCGGGGAGGTCGACGGTGAGCCGGGCGAGGAGGGTGAGGGACCCGAAGTCCTCGCGGCCGTAGGGGAACTGGCCGTCGGCGTCGAGGGTGTCGTTGAGGCCGCCGGTCCACATCGTGGCGTCGGTGACGAGGAGGAGTTCGCGGCCGGGGTCGTTGCTCGCGAGGGCACCGAGGCGGCCGTTGCCGACGGGCAGGCCCTGTTCGATCATCGAGTGGTCGTCGGCGGGGGCCCGCCACCAGAGCAGGTGACGCGGGTCGGTGGCGGCGGGCGCGTCGGCGGGTCGCCGCGGTGCGGCGGAGGCGGTGAAGGCGGGCAGTCCGGCGAGGGCGCCGGTCGCGGCGGCGAGGGTGAGGAAGCCGCGTCTGCTGGGGTGGATGTCCATGGCGGGCTCCGGGTGCTCTAGCGCGGCGAGGCGGGGACGGAGATCCGGTCGATGTCCGGGGCGTACCCCGGGCCCGAGCTGTCGAAGGTGATCGAGTTGGTGCCGGCCCTGAGCGTCACGGGCACGCTCACCGTCGCTACGGTTCCCCAGTCGCCGGTGGAGGGGAACGTGTGGCGGACGGCGCCGCCGGAGTTCGCCCAGATGTCCGCGGAGCGGGCGTCACCGCTGACGTACGCGACCTGGACCAGGTAGGTGCCGGCCTTGGCGACGACGACGTCGTTGATGCGGAGTGTGCCGCCGAGGTAGAGGTTGCCGACCTTCTTCTCGCCGGAGCAGGCGGAGCAGCCGGCGACCGAGGCGTGGCCGCCGAGGGTGTTGGCGGCGGACTCGGCCTCGTAGGCGGTGCTGGTGAGGGTGCCGCCGTGCGGGGTGACGGTGAACAGGCGGGAGCCGTGCGCGGGGAGGGCCTCGGTGATGCCGCCGCGCCGGGTGCCGAGGTTCTCGTGGTTCCACAGGTCCCGGACGGCGGCCTTGCCGGTGAAGCCGAGGGCGGACCAGTCGGCGGTGACGGCGGCGGGGGCGTCGGCGAGGTTGAACAGGGCGACCGTGTAGGTGCCGTCGGGGTTCTTGGCGGCCCACACCTGTTGCGGGTCGGAGGGGGTGACCGGTCGGGCGGGCGGCGTGTCGCCCTGGTCGACGGCGATGACCTCGCGGTTGGTCAGCAGGGCGAGGCCGTAGTCGTCGAGCCGGGTGAGGTCGTCGCCGGTGTAGAGCGGGGACTTGGCGATGGCCCAGAGGGTGGCGTAGGTCTGCCGCTCGGCCTTGGTGAGGCCGTCCATGGCGCCGTTGCCGACGTCGAGGGAATCGAGGTCGTTCCAGCCGCCGGGGCCGGCGTGCCGGGTCCAGCCGGGGGTGTCGTCGAAGCGGTCGTCGACGGAGTTCTCCCAGCTGGCGAGGGTGTTGCAGTAGCACTCGACGTCGGTGTCGACGCGCCAGCCGTGGGAGTACTTCTTCCAGTCGCCGGCGTGCCCGATGTCGAGGGACCAGGACAGTTCCAGGTGCAGGGGTCGGCCGGTGGCGGCGATGGCCTGCTGCCAGGCGGCCACGTCGGCAACGTTGTCGTAGTTGTCTCCGCTCTTGAAGGAGCCGGGGCCGACGCCGTCGAGCTTGAGGAAGTCGTAGCCCCAGCCGGCTATCAACTGGGCCTGGGAATCTATGTACTTCTGCGTGCAGGGCTTGGCGAAGTCGAGTTTGTAGGCGCTGTCCCAGCCGTTGGTGGTGCGCAGGTCGGAGTACACGATGTCGGCGGTGGTGCAGCCGTCGGCGTTCCACACCGGCGTCTTCCCCTCGCCGTAGGCCTCCTTCTCCAGGCCGACGGGAAGGTAGATGCCGGCCTTGAGGCCCTTGGCGTGGATGTGGTCGGCGACCGCCTTCATGCCGCTGGGGAAGCGGACCGGGTCGGCCTGCTGCCGCCCGTATCCGTCGAACTCCGGCTTCCACGCCCGGTCGCGCCACCAGCCGGAGTCGATGTTGACGTACTCGTAGCCGAAGCCCTTGAGCTTGGCGGCGAGGGCGTCGGTCTGCTTGAGGACGTTCGCCTCGGCGAGGTAGCTGAAGTCGCCGTCCGGGTTGAGTCCCGGGTACTTCGAGGACTGCATGCTCCAACTCGACCAGCCCATGTACGGCTTGGCCGCGAGGGCCGGGGCCGTTGGAGCCGCCGGTGCGGCCTGCGCGGTGCCGGCCGTGCCGGTGGCGTCGGCGGTGTCTGTCGTGGCCGCGGTGCCTGTGGCCGGATCGGCGTGTGCGGCCGGGATCGCGGTGGCGAGGCCCGCGGTGAGGGCCAGGACGACCGCGGCTCTCAGTCCGCGTGCGGGCAGGACGGCGTACGAGGGTGACCGCATGGGCCGTACCTCCAGGGGGTTCCAGGGTCGGGCGGGTCGGGCGGCTCAGCCCTTGCCCGATCCCTCGGCGGGAGTTGACGTGATGAAGGACTGGATCGCGGCGGCCGCGGCCCCGCGTGCCCACTCCTCGAAGGGAAGCGGGCGGGTCTGTACGTCGCAGCGCGCGGCGGAGCCGAAGGCGGCCGCGGCGAAGGCGTCCCGGATCTGTTCGGCGAACAGGTCGTAGGCGGCGAGGCCCTCCCCGGAGATGATCACGCGTTCGGGTCCGAACAGGTTGGCCACGGTGGCGATGCCGCGGCCGATGGCCTCCCCCGCCCGCGCGTACACCTCCCGGGCCCCGGGAAGTCCCTGGTGGGCGAGGGCTACGGCCGCGGCGGAATCGGCGACTGGACGGCCCGTCACCTCGCGCATCCGCGCGACGATCGCGGCGTCCCCGGCGATCGCCTCCACACAGCCGCGGTTGCCGCAGTGGCAGGGCGGGCCGGCCGGGTCGACGGCCACATGGCCGATCTCGCCCGCCACGCCGTGCGCGCCCGCGACCACTCGGCCGTGCACCACGAGACCGCAGCCGATGCCCGCGCCGACGGTGACGACGGCGAAGTCGGACAGCCCGACTCCGGCGCCGAACCACTGCTCCGCGATCGTCAGGGCACGGACATCGTTGTCGACGGTGACCGGCAACCCGGTGGTCATGGCGATGAGTTCGGCAAGGGGGACGTCCCGCCACTCCAGGAAGGGCGAGTAGCGCACGACGCCTTCGGCGCGGTCGACGTCACCGGAGACGGCGACGCCGAGGCCGAGGACCGGCACGCCGATGTCGTCCGCCCCGGCCCGCAGGTCGTGCACGAGGTCGGCGACCGAGGCCAGCACCGCCCGGGGCGCGCGGTCGGTCAGCGGGACGCGCCGGGCGAGGCGGATGCGGCAGCACAGGTCGGTCAGCACGCCGATGATCTCGTCGCCGGTCACCTTCACGCCGACGAACAGGGCGCGTGAGCCGTCCACCCGCACCGGGTTCGCGGGGCGCCCGAGCGCGGCACGGGGTTCGTCGTCGGCGTCCTCCACCAGATAGCCGGCCTCGATGAGGGGGCGAACCGCCTTGGTCACGGCGGCCGGTGACAGTCCGGCGCGGCGGGCGGCCGCCAGCCGGGTGAGGGGGCCGTGGGACAGAAGGGTGGTGAAGACCTGCGAGGCGGCCGGTGTGTGCGCGGGGAACGTCTCGGTGCGGGAGGTCGAGCGCATGGCCGGGAACCTAGGGCCATTGTTTTCCGCTGTCAATAAAAGAAACAGCGGTTGCTGGAGCGGCAGTTGTTCCCGGGGCGGACATGCGGGTGCCCCGCGCGAGGCGGGGCACCCTGGTCTGCCGTGATTCGGCTGCCGTCAGTGACGGGCGGCCGGCGTGTTCGCGGCGGTGACGTTGACCGCGGCCCAGGCCCGGTCGACCGTCTTGTACTCGACGCTGGTCGCGCCGTAGAGGTCCTTGGCCGCCTTCAGCGTCGCGACGCGCGCGTCGTGGAAGTCGGTCGTGGAGACCATGTAGCGGGTCAGGGCGCGGTAGAAGATCGCCGAGGCCTTGGTGCGGCCGATACCCTTGACCGTCCCGCCGTCGTACGTCGGCGAGTCGTACTTGACGCCGTTGATCGTCTTCTGGCCGCTGCCCTCCGCGAGGAGGTAGTACGCGTGCGAGGAGACGCCGGAACCGGCGTGCACCTCGGTGAAGAACACGTCGGGCGACCAGTAGTCGATCGTGCCCTCGAGCCGGTCCAGCGACGGCTTGTCGAGGCGCCGCAGGAACTTCTGCTGCAGGCCCACCTTCTCGCCGATCAGGTAGTCCGGCGTGTCCTTCGGGTTCTTGGTGAAGAACTCGACGTTGGAGCCGAAGATGTCGGCCAGCGACTCGTTCAGCGAACCCGGCTCACCGTACTGGCCGTTCCGGTCCTCGAAGGTCGGCTCGAGCTTCGCCGTCGCGTCCACCACGCCGTGGGTCAGCTCGTGACCGGTGACGTCGAGGACGACGAGCGGCTTCTTGATCATGACGCCGTCACCGTCGCCGTACAGCATGCAGCCGCACTTCGGGTCCCAGAAGGCGTTTCCGACCTTCTTGCCCCAGTGGACCATGGCCTTGGCGGCCTTGCTGTTGTTCGCGATGCCCTTGCGGTTGAACGTCTTCTTGTAGAAGTCCAGCGTCTTCGTGATGCCGTACTGGGCATCGACGGCGGCACTGGCGCGGTTGGAGGTCGCGCCGTTGCCGAAGGTGCTGGTCGTGCTGGTGATCTTCTTGCCCGCGCCGAAGTTCTCGGTCTCCGTGCCTCGTGCGTCACGGGTCTCGGTGCCGTAGCGGTTGGGGTCCTTCAGCAGGTAGCTCGTGCGAGCCGTCTGCTGGACGGTGAGCCCGACCGTGCCGACGAACAGGGACTTGCCGGTGCCCGGCAGCGTCCTCGGGTAGCGGACGGCGCCGGTCAGACCGGGTCCGGTCGCCTCGGTCGCCCCGGTCAGGCCGGCGGCCTGCGAGCCGATGCCGGTGGCCGGGTCGATCGACTCGCCCCGCTTGCGCAGGGTGTCGAGCAGCTTCGGCGACAGGAACTCGTCGCTGACCGTTACGTTGCTGCGCACCTTGCCCGTGACGGCGTCCACGACGACCGTCCGGGAGCCGCCCTCGGCGGCGGCGCTGTCGGTCACCGTCACCTGGTAGGCGAGGGCCGAAGCGCCGCCCCGGGCGTCCACCACCAGCTCGGCCGTGCCCGCCTCGCCCTTGGCAACCGCGGCGGCCTTCTCCTCCGCCTGGTTCGCCGTCAGCTTGGCCTGCGTGGCCGAGGGCTTCACGGCGTGCGCCGCCGCGCGGGTGACACCGGTGTAGCTCAGCTGCCGGGAGAGGTGGACGACGAGGTCGCCACCGAGCACCGGCATGTTGTTGTGGGTCCGGACGAAGCGAACGTGACGCGCGCCCTCCGGGTCGATCATGACGTCCTGGGCGTGGAGTTCATCGCCTCGGGATATGCCGGTCGCCGACGCGTGGGCGACGGCGGCGGCGCGAGCCGCCGACACGACCGACGCGGTCGTCGTGGCGGCGCTCGTCGCGGACTGCTCCACCCCCGTGGTGGGACCGGCGAAAGCCGTGCCGGCCAGGCCCGTTGCGGCCGTCGTCACAGCGACGGCAACCGCCACGCTGCGTATGTGCGGTCTACGCACTGATAGGGGTTCCTTTGTTCGAAGACGGCCGAAAACGCCAACCGCCTTTGGGCACGGCGCTGTTGAGCGCCATGGAGACTGGTCGGGTCCCCGACCGAAACCCTTACGGAAAAGTCATGTCCGCGTAAAGCCGGAATGATCGCTTTCGCGACCTTCTATGACAATCTTTTACGAATGCGTTCCGCAGGGTGATCGGGACATGGCCAACTGTGTGTCAACTGTGGTGATGTGAGGTCAGGCGAGTAGGTTCCCTGGCCGAGATGTGACGAATCTCGCACCGACGTCGGTGCGGAGGGGAGCCGGAGCCGGATGGTCTCAGCAACGGTGGGCAAGAGCGCGGTACTCGGAGCGGTGGTGCTGTCGCTCGTCGCGGTCCCGGCGCAGGCCGCGACCGGGCATGCCGCGAACGGACAGACCGCACAGGGACATGCCGCGAGCGGGCAGGCGCACCCACGGGCGGCGGCCGCCCGTCTGCCGGCCCCCGACATGACGGGGCTGCGCGCGGTGCTGCGCTCGGCGGTGGCGCAGGGCGCGCCCGGCGCGATGGCGCGGATCGACGACAGCGGCAGCGTCCACAAGGCGACCCAGGGCGTCGCCGACCGGAGCACACGTCGGGCCATCAGCACCGACGACCACTTCCGCGTCGGCAGCGTCACGAAGACCTTCTCCGCCGTCGTCCTGCTGCAACTGGCCGACGAGCACCGGCTCACCCTGGACGCCCCGGTCAACCGCTATCTGCCGGGTCTGCTCCCGGACGACCGGATCACGGTCCGGCACATCCTGAGCCACCGCAGCGGGCTGTACGACTACTCGAACGACATGTTCGCCCACTCCGTCTCCGGCTTCGAGGCGGTGCGCAGGAAGGTCTTCACCTACCGGCAACTGGTCGCCCTCTCCCTGCAGAAGCCGCGCACCAACGCGCCCGGCGCCGCCTACTCGTACTCCAACACCAACTTCGTCGTCGCCGGCCTGCTCATCGAGAAGATCACCGGCCACGCCGTGCGGACCGAGTACCAGAACCGCATCTTCAGGCCGTTGAACCTGCACGACACCTTCTACGTCCACCCCGACACGAAGATGCCGGGCCGCTACACCCGCGGCTATCTCACCCCCGACACGACGGGCGCCGCGCTCGTCGACGCCACCGAGCAGACGGCGTCCTGGGCGCAGAGCGCGGGCGCCATCATCTCCAGCACGCGCGATCTGAACACCTTCTTCTCGGCCCTGCTCGGCGGCAGGCTGACCTCGTCCGCGCGGCTGGCGGAGATGGAGCGCTGGACCCCGGTCAACAGCACGACGGCCTACGGGCTCGGGCTGCGCCGGCGCACCCTGTCGTGCGGGATCTCGGTCTACGGCCACACGGGCGCCGTCCAGGGCTACTACACGTACGCCTTCACCACCAAGGACGGCAAGCGGAGCATCGCCGCGCTCGCCAACACCTCCAACAACGGCAAGGTGCTCGACACGATGGCGGGCACCCTGGAGTCGGCGTTCTGCGGCAGGCCCACGGAGACCCCGCAGCCGGTCGCGACGACGGAACCGGACCAGGACATGGCGTCGGCGGGCGTGGGGTAGGCCCACCCCGTCCCGCGCAAGGGAACCATCGCGCGCCGCCCGGACGTTGTACGGGCGACTTCCCCCCACCGGTGCGTGCGCACCCTCACCACCCGGGCGGCGCGATGAGCGAGTTGGTTCCCGGGGGCAATCTGCCCCTGCCGGGCGGCGCCCTGACCCTGCGGGTGCCCGGTCCCTTCGACGTGTCCGCCCTCGTCACCGACGAGGGCGGCAAGGTCGGGGGCGACGCCGACTTCGTGTTCTACAACCAGCCGGCCGCCCCCGGCATCCGCCTGCGCGGCGACACGCTGACCGTCGACCCGGCGCGCCTGCGCCCCGGTGCCGTACGCGTCACGCTGGTCGTGAGCCCGGCCGACCCCGGCACCGCGCTCGGCCGCCTCCCCGCCGCGACGCTCCACGTCGAAGATCAGCGGGGTCGCACGGTCGCCCGGTTCAAGCCGCCGCAGCCGCGCCAGGTGACCGTGCTGCTGCTGGCCGAGCTCTACCGACGGGGCGCCGCCTGGAAGCTGCGCGCGATCGGCCAGGGGTACGCCGACGGACTGGCGGGACTGGCCCGGGACTTCGGGGTGGATGTCCTGGAGGACGAGCGGCCCCCGGCGGCCGCGTCCCCGCACGCCTCGCCCCGGCCCGCCGCACCGCCGCCCCCCGCACCGGCGACCGTCCCGCGGCCGCCCGTCTCGCCGCCGGCCGCGCACTCCCCCACGGCACACTCCCCCGCGCTCGACCCCGACGGCTTCCTCAAGCTCGTCAACCCGGCTCGCGCGGCGGCCGGTTCCCCGCCGGTCGTCCTCGACGCCCGGCTCGTCTCCGCCGCGCGTGCCCACGCCTCGGCCATGGCCGCCGCCGGGAGCCTGGACCCCGAGGGCCGGGACGGCACCTTCGTCCACCAGCGGATCACCGCCACCGGTTTCGCGTACATCACGGTCGGCGAACACCTCGTCTCCGGCCCGCGCACCCCCGCCGATTTCCTCGCGTACTGCCTGCGCACCGACCAGGCCCGGCGCACCCTCCAGGACCCGGCCCTCACGCACGCCGGCCTGGCGTACGTGACGGGCGGCCGCACCGGCGACACGTACTGGGCCGCGCTGTGGGCCCGGCCGCTCACCGCGGACGGTCTGGGCCGGACGTGCGCCGAGGTGGTGGAACTCACCAACCGGGAACGCCGCGGGGCCGGTCTGCCGCCGCTGGCCCTCGATCCGCAGCTGGCGGCCGCGGCGCAGGCGCACAGCGCGGACATGGTGGCCCGGGACTTCTACTCCCACACCTCGCCCGAGGGTTCGCAGCCGTGGGACCGGGCCGCCGCCGCGGGTTCCGCCCGGAGCACGATCGGCGAGAACATCGCCTGCGGCCAGCGCTCCGCGCAGGAGGTGGTGGAGGGCTGGATGAACAGCCCCGGTCACCGTGCCAACATCCTCAAGGCCGACTTCACCCACATCGGCATCGGCTTCGCCGGCGGCGGCCGGGCGGGCACGTACTGGACCCAGTTGTTCGGCGCCTGAGGGCCGCTCCGCAAGAACCACGGTCCGTGATCTTGGCGGAACGATGCCGTCCGGGACACCATGCGCGCATGAAGGGTGATCTCTTTTCCAGTCAGCACATGGCGCAGCCGTCCGTCGAACCGGGCCTGACCGTCGAGAACGCCAAGTGCCTCAAGTACACGGTCAACGGCGAGATGCTCGCCCGCCAGGGCGCGATGGTCGCCTATCGCGGCAACCTCAAGTTCGAGCGCAAGGGCCAGGGCGTGGGCGGCATGCTCAAGCGCGCGGTCACCGGTGAGGGGCTGCCGCTGATGGCGGTGCGTGGCCAGGGCGAGGCGTGGTTCGCGCACGAGGCGCAGAACTGCTTCGTCGTCGAGGTCGAGGCGGGCGACGAGTTCACCGTCAACGGCCGCAACGTCCTGTGTTTCGACGCCTCGTTGTCGTACGAGATCAAGACGGTCAAGGGCTCGGGCATCGCCGGCGGCGGGCTGTTCAACAGCGTGTTCACCGGTCAGGGCAGCCTCGGGCTGGTCTGCGAGGGCAACCCGCTGGTCATACCCGTCTCGCCGCAGCAGCCGGTGTACGTCGACACGGACGCCGTGGTCGGCTGGACCGCCCGCCTGCAGACCTCGCTGCACCGGTCGCAGTCCATCGGCTCGATGCTGCGCGGCGGTTCCGGCGAGGCCGTGCAGCTCATGCTCCAGGGCGAGGGGTTCGTCGTGGTGCGCCCGAGCGAGGTGACCCCGCAGAAGGCACAGCAGCACTGACGCGTCGGGGGCGGTGATCTGCGCCTCACAGGCAACCCCGCCGGCCGTACCGGCGTCTTGATCCACAACAACGTGCAGCCCTGGCCCACGTGGCCAGGGCTCTTTTCCACCGATCTATACACGCCATGTATACACAAAGTGCATACGCCCTGCGTATACGCACTATGTATACACGGTGTGTTGAGAAAGGCTGCCATGTACGGCAAGGCATTCGCCCCCGAGTACCAGGGCGCCCTGACCGCCCTCTCCGTCAACTCCTCGCTGACCGACGTGCTGGCCGCGGGCACCGAGCAACTGCGGGAGGCCGAGCGGACCGGACGGCGCGACGAGGAGGCGCGCTGCGGACTGGCCGTCGCCGAGGCGCACCGGCGACTGGGCCAGGTGCGGGACGCCGACCGGGCGTGGAAGGCGAGTTACCGCGCCGCCCGCGAGGCCGGGGACGAGGCGGCGATGGCCTGGGCGCTGTGGAGCGGCGGCACCCTCGCGCGCCAGCGCGGCGCGTTCCCGCTGGCCTGGCGGCTGCTGGGGCTCGCGGCCGAACTCGGCGAGCGCGGCGGCGACATCGTCGTCCGGGGGTACTCGCTGGCGGGCCTCGCGGAGACCGGCCGCATCCAGGGCGACTACGAGGCCGTCGGCCGGCTGCACGAGCAGCTCCTCGCCGAGGCCCGCAGGCGCGGCGAGGCGCGGCACACCGTGTGGGCGCTGGAGGGCATCGCGCAGATGCACCGCAACACCGGCTCCTACGACACGGCGTACGCGATGTTCGAGGAGGCGGCACAGATCGCCGAGCGGGCCGAGGACCGGCGCGGTCACGCCTGGGCGCTGCGCGGGCTCGCCGACATCGTCTCGGTGCGCGACGGCGACCCGGAGCGGGCGCTGGAGCTGCTGTCACGGGCGGAGACGACCTGCCGAGCGATGAAACTGACCAGCGCGCTGGCCTACAACCACAAGATGCGCGGCAACGTCTTCTACCGGGCGGGCCGTTACGCGCAGGCCCGGGAGCTGTACGAGCTGGCGCTCGACGAGTTCCGTACGATGAGCGAGCCGCGCGGCGAGGCGCTGGCCCGGCTGGGCCTCGCCAAGTCGCTGGCCCGACTGGGCCGCGACCGTGCCGAGACGGCGGCCGAACTCGCCGATCTGGCCCGGGTGTTGGAGAGCAGCGGACTGCGGCACGCACGGGAGATGGTGGCCCGGGCGCAGGAGGAGTTCGGCGTGGCGGGCGTGGAGGTCGCCCGGTGACGGCGGTTTCCTCGGCGGTGCAGGCGCCGCCCTCGGTGCCCCAGGTCCTCGAACGCTGCCGGGAGTTGGTCCGGCCCGCGCTGACTCAGGCCGTGGGACGGCTGCATCCGTGGGTGGGCGAGATGGCCGGGTACTCCCTCGGCTGGTGCGAGGTCGGCGGCGCACCCGTGGCGGCGCCCGGCGGCAAGGGCGTGCGGCAGGCGCTGGCCGTGCTCGGGGCCGAGGCGGCGGGCGCACCCGGGCGTGCCGGAGTGCCTGCGGCGGTCGCGGTGGAGCTGGTGCACACCTTCTCGCTGCTGCACGACGACATCATGGACGGCGACCCGACCCGGCGCCGCCGCCCCACCGTATGGAAGGCGTACGGCACCGGCCCGGCGGTGCTGGCGGGCGACGCCCTGTTCGCACTGGCCGTGGAGACCCTCGCGACCGCCCCGGACGGACCGGCCACCGTGCGCCTGCTGTCCACGGCCCTGGCCGACCTGGTGCGCGGGCAGGCGGACGACCTGCTGTTCGCCACCCGGCCGTGGACCGGGCCCGAGCGGGTGCGGCCGGCGGAGTACCGGACGATGGCGGAGCACAAGACGGGCGCCCTGCTGGGCTGCGCGGCCGCGCTGGGAGCCGCGCTCGGCGGCGCGCCCGAGCCCACGGTCACCGCGCTCGACCGGGCCGGACGGCACCTGGGCGTCGCCTTCCAGCTGACCGACGACGTGCTGGGGATCTGGGGCGATCCGGCGGTCACCGGCAAGCCAGTCCACGGCGACCTGCGCGAGCGGAAGAGGACGTTCCCCGTGCTGTCCGCGCTCGACTCACCCGAGGGCGGGCGCCTCGCCACGCTCCTGGAGGCCGGGCGGACCGAGGCGGCGAGCCTGCTCATCGAGGAGGCGGGCGGCCGCAGGGCGGCGCTGGCGGAGGCCCGCCGTCACACGGCGACAGCGAGAACGGCGCTCGCCGGTGTGCCGCTGGCGCCCGGGGCGGCCGGTGAGCTGCGAAGCCTCCTCGACTTCCTGGTGCGCCGCGACCTGTGACACCGTGTTGACCTCGGCACTCCTGACGGGTCAGGGTGCGAGGCGGCGCGGTCCCTCACCCCGCGCCGAAAGGGTGAACCACCTTGATCGGCATCTCGGTCATCGAAACCGCGGCGCGGCGGATCGCCGGACACGTCGTGCACACCCCGACCGTGCCGAGCCCCGGCCTGTCCGAGCTGCTCGGCGTGCCGGTCACCACGAAGCTCGAACAGCTCCAGCGCACCGGCTCGTTCAAGGCGCGCGGCGCGACCCTCAAGCTGCTGTCGCTGAGCGAGGCCGAGCGGGCGGCGGGCGTGGTGGCGGCCAGCGGCGGCAACCACGGGATCGCCCTCGCGGTGATGGCGGCGGCGCTCGATGTGAAGGCGACGGTCGTCATGCCGCGCACGGCGCCCGCCCGCTCCCTCGCCATCGTCGAGGAGGCCGGGGCGTCGGTGCGGCTGACCGACGGGATGGGCAGCGCGTTCGAGCTGGTGGAGAGGTTGCGGGACGAGGGACTGACCCTGGTCCACCCCTTCGACGATCCGGTCGTGATCGCCGCGCAGGGCACCGTGGGGCTGGAGTTCGCCGAGGACGCCGGTGAGCTCACGGACGTGATCGTGAGCATCGGCGGCGGGGGCCTGATCTCCGGTGTGGCGGCCGCGCTGCGCGCCCGCCGCCCGGACGTCCGGGTCTGGGGCGTGGAGACGGAGGGCGCGCAGGCCATGTCCGAGGCGCTGGCGGCCGGCGGGCCGGTACCGGTCGCTCTCTCCTCGGTCGTCACCCCGCTCAGCGCCCCGTCCGTCTCCCCGCTGACGTACGAGCATGTGTCCGCCCTGGTCACGGAGGTCCTCGTGGTGCCGGACCGGGAGGCCGTGCGCGGCTGCCTGGACCTCGCCGAGCACGCCAAGGTGTGGGCGGAGCCCGCCGCCGGCTGTCTGCTGCCCGCGGCCCGGCGGGTACGGGAGCGGGTGGGCGACGGCGCCCGGATCGGCCTGGTGGTGTGCGGCGGCAACACGACACGCGAGGAACTCATGGCATGGACCGAACGGTTCGGTCCGCGCTGACACTTGACCGCGCACCTGTTTGTTTACCCTCGGTTACCCGCAGGTCGAAGCGCGGGCGCAGACCGTTTTCCCGAAGTCCCGGACGCCATCGACCAGGTGAATGGAAGGCAAGAACCGGGCCGGAGTTGCGGATCCTTTGAACACTCCCCGTCGCGCCCCGCGTACCTCTACGAAAGAAGAAGCAGGGGCAGCAGCGAAGGATGGCCATGGACAAGGCGCACGCGTCCGGACACGAGTCGGCCGCCGGAAGGTACCGGCTCCTTGAGGTCGTCCACCAGGAGACGAACCGCGTGTGCTGGTACGCCGAATCCCTCGAATCCGCTGGGGACGCCGCGTACGGCGACAACGCCGCGGGCGCCGCGCGGCGGCCGCTCCTGGTGACGCAGATCGCGCTGCCCTACGGCACGGCCGAGGAGACCGCGCACCTGACCACCGCCCGTATCCTGCGCACCTCCGAACTCATGGGCGTGCTCCGCCCCGGCCGGGTGGCCACCGTGATCGACGCGATCGAGGAGATCGGCACGCTCTGGACCGTCGCCGAATGGATCGACGCCATACCGCTCGGCGAACTCCTCACCCGGGAAGGGGCGTTCACCTGTGCGCGGGCGGCCCGGATCGGTCTGGAACTGCTCGACGTGCTGGAGGCCGCGCACGGCGAGGGCTTCACGCACGGCGAACTCAGCCCCGGCCAGCTGTTCGTGAGCGACCGGGGACCGGTCGTGGTCACCGGCTTCGGACTGGCCGGCGCCACCCTGGCCCCCCGGGTCACCGCACCGTCGTACGCCTCGCCCGAACAGGCCCGCGACGAGCGCATCGGACCGGCCGCGGACATGTGGGCGCTGGGCGCGATCCTCTACACGATGATCGAGGGGCGGCCCCCGTTCCGTGACCGGGGCGGGCACGAGCCCACCCTCAAGGGCGTGGACCGGCTGCCCCTGCGCCCGCCGCTGCGCGCCGGTCCGCTCACGCAGACCGTGCTGGGGCTGCTGCGCAAGGACTCCCGGGAGCGGCCGACCCGGCCGGTGGTCCGCGAGGCCCTCACCCGCGTCCTCGGCGAACACCCCGAGGAGGGCCCGCTGCCCGCCCCCTCGCCCCGGCCGCGCGGCACCCGCCTCATGCCCCCGGGGCGGAGCAGACGGACCATGCTCGCCGGGACCGCGTTGGCCGTCGCCACCGTGTCGGCCGCCGTACTCGCCGGCACCCGCGGGCTGCCCGGCGCCGACAGCACCGGCACGGCGGCCGAGGCACCCCGGCCGTCCGCCACGGCCGCCTCCGGGGACGCCCGACCCGACGGCCACGCGACGCGTCCCTCGCCCGCGCCGAGCCGCACCGCCGCGCCCGCGCGTCCCGGGACCGGCTCGCCCTCCGCCCGGCCGAGCGCCTCCCCCTCGGCCACGCCGTCCGCCTCGAAGTCGGCCCCGGCGAACGCGCTGCCCGCCGGCTTTGGGCGCTACACCGCCCCGGAGGGCTTCTCGGTGGCCCTTCCCGCCGGCTGGCAGCGGCTGGAGACCAAGCGCGCGGGCAACCAGGCGTTCCGCGTGACCTTCGGTCCGGGCGGCGACGACCCGCGCACCCTGGCGGTCACCTACAGCGCGCGCGTGGGTCCCGACCCGGTCGCCGTCTGGCGGGACGAGGTCCAGCCCGGCCTGCGCAAGCTCCTCGGCTTCCGGCTGATCGGCGCCATCAAGGCGACCAGTTACCGGGGCCACAAGGCCGCCGACATGGAGTGGCTGGAGGGGTCCGCGAAGAACGGCACACGCACCTTCGGCCGTGGCTTCCTCATCGGCGGGCACCGCAGCTTCTCCCTGCGCTTCACGGCCCCGGCCGCGTCCTTCGACGGCACCGCCGACCGACTGGCCCTGAAGACCTTCCTCCAGACCTTCCGGGAACCGGCGAACTGAGCCGACGGGGTCCGCCAAAGCGACGCAATGGGGCAATATAGGCTGCCGTTCTGCGCCCGCGCAGACCAACCCGCCCCGCTCCCAGGAGAGTCATCCGTGACCCTAGCGATCGACCCGTCCGAGACGTCCGCAGTGTCCCAGACATCTGCGGCACCCCTGTCCGACCTCGTGGCGCGGGACGCGCGCGAGTTCGGGGTCTACGCGCGGACCGGAGGCTGGACCTTCGCTCTGATGGTGGCGCGCAGCGTACGGCCCGGCGGCCAGGGCGCGGACGAGACGGCGAAGGTGTCGGCGAAGGAGTTCGCGGAACTCGCCGGGTGCTCCGCCGAGCGGGTCATGCGCTACTACAAGGCCTGGGACCGGGCCGCCGACGACGGTCTGGTCCCCCACTTCGAGGAGCTGGCACCGGGCCAGGAGGTCGAACTGCCGGACGCGGACGTGTGGCTGGGCTACTACGTCTCCCGCTCCAGCGCCACCTCCGAGCGCGGCACGGCCATCGCCGAGGCCGCAGAGGCCGAGGGCATCCGGCCCACCAAGGCCCTCGAAGTCGCGGAGAACCCCACCGCCCTGCGCGCCGCGATCCTCGCCGACCCCTCCACCGCCCGGGCCGCCCGTACGGCCCTGCTGGACCGGGTGCGCGAAGACCCCGAGCTGCAGGCCGAGTTGGCACGGGACGTCGTCCGCACCGACGACCTGAAGAAGGCCGTCGCCAGCGAGAGCCGGTCGGCGGACCGGATCGGCTACGTGCGTCAGATCGCCGAGTCGGGACAGATCAGGACGCCCGCCGGGCAGACCGTGGACGCGCCCGTCGAGGTGCGCCAGGAGGCCGAGCGGCACCTGTCGCTCATCGACGAGCTGGACGACGGCGAGGACTGCGGCGAGTGGGCCGCCGAGGCCTACGACACGATGAAGTCCCTCGTCACCGAGACCGTCGAGGCCGACCCGGAACTGCGGGTCACGGAACGGCGGACGAAGTTCTACAACAGCCTGCAGAAGGCGACCCGGGCGTTCGAGGAGCTCACCTTCGACGACGCCCAGGACTACTACGAGGACGACATGGTCCAGCGCCTCGAAGAACTCCAGCAGGCCATCGGCAGCTGCCTCACCGCGCTGCGCGGCGCCCGGGAAAATCAACGCGACGAGTGAGCATCCCGGGCACGAGAGGGGTACTAGAGGACACTACGTCGACCGTCCTCGGAGGCACACGCGTGAACACCTTCGTGCACAAGACCCTCGTGGTGCAGCTCCAGGCGGGCGGCACGGGCCGCTGCAGCGTGCTCGCCCACCTGATGTACGACGCCGACGACCCGTTCGCCGTCACCGCGGTCTTCGCCCACGACGGACATGTGCTGGCCCGCTGGCGGCTGGACCGGCAGCTGCTCGCCGACGGGCTGCGCGGGCCGGTCGGCGTCGGGGACGTACGGCTGCGGCCCGTGTCCACCGGCATGTGGCAGGAGCTGCGCCTGGAGTTCCTCGGCGACGCCCGGCCCGACGGCGGCCGCCACCACGCGGTGGTGCACGCGTGGGCGCCCGCCGTCGCCGCGTTCCTGCGCGAGAGCCGGGAGGTCGTGGCGCCGGGCCGGGAGGAGGTCCGGGTCGACGACCTCCTGGCGGAAATCCTCGCCGCGGGCTGAGTAGTTGTACTCATGTCCCGCCCGGACCGCTCGGCCACGATGGGGCTCCCACGACAAGGAGTCCGCCATGACCGCAGTGCACACCTCCCCGCGCCGCGCCCCACGCCTCACCCTGCCCGTCCTCGCGGCCGGGGTGGTCGTCACCGGCATGGCCCTGTCCGCCTGGGGCGCGCGGGACCGCACGACCTGGTTCCTGGAGACGGTGTGGGTGCTGGTCGGGCTGCCGCTGGTGGTCCTGACCTGGCGCCGCTTCCCGCTCACCGGGCTGCTGTGCGGGCTGCTCGCCGTGCACGCGCTGGTCCTCGCGCTGGGCGGCCACTACACCTACGCGCAGGTACCGCTGGGCGACTGGGCGCGCGACACGTTCGGCCTGGACCGCAATCCGTACGACCGCTTCGGCCATCTGATGCAGGGCTTCGTCCCGGCCGTGCTGGTACGGGAGCTGCTCAGCCGCACCTCACCGCTGCGCGGCAGCCGCTGGCTGGCGCCGCTGACCGTGTGCGCCTGCCTCGCCTTCAGCGCCTTCTTCGAGCTTCTGGAGTGGGCGGCGGCGGAGGCCGGCGGGCACTCGGCGGACGCGTTCCTCGCCACCCAGGGCGACGTCTGGGACACGCAGTGGGACATGTTCTGCGCCCTGATCGGGGCCGTCCTGTCGCTGCTGCTGCTCAGCCGGGTGCACGACCGGCAGCTGGCGGCCCTGGAGTCAGCGCGTCGTGTGCCGACGGCGTGACCACAGCGGCAGCCCGTACCAGCACACCAGGTACCAGGCGACCACGGCAGCGACCAGCCAGGGCACGAAGGCGTCGTGGGTCGCCACCCGCAGGATGAGCAGCAGAGAGGAGGTCATGGTGGCGAGCAGCAGGACCAGCCCGACGAAGGTCATCCGGGACGCCAGCCGTACCGCCTGCGGCTTCACGCGCCTGCCCGCGACCACGCGGTGCAGGGAGACGGGGCCGATGAGGGCGCCGGTCGCGCAGGCGCCAAGGACCACGGTCACGATGTAGATGACCTGGTCGGTAGGGGGCAGGTCGGCGTACTTCGGGGTGAAGACCACGGTGAGCAGGAAGCCGAAGAGGATCTGCACACCGGTCTGCGCGACGCGGACCTCCTGGATGAGCTCGCCCCACATGCGGTCGGCTCGCTCCTCCTCGGTCTCGTCGCGCCCGGTCGGCCGCGCTTCCACCCGCTCCATGGGGAGCGGGTAACCGTCGCGCCGATCCTTCAAACGGTCGGGGCGTCCTACCAGCGGCCCTCCACCTGGTCCTTGATCCGGCGCTCGTACAGGTCCCGGATCGCCGTGACCGTCTCCTCGGGCAGCTGCGGGAGCTTGGCGGCGGCCGCGTTGGCCCGGGCCTGCTCCGGCGAGCGGGCGCCCGGGATCACGGTGGTCACACCGGGCTGCTCGACGATCCAGCGCAGGGCCGTCTGGGCGGGGGTCCAGCCCTCGGGGGTGAGCGCGGCGAACTCGGCGGCCGCCTCGACGCCGGTGGCGAAGTCGACGCCGGAGAACGTCTCGCCCTGGTCGAAGGCCTCGCCGTGCCGGTTGTAGGTGCGGTGGTCGTTCGCCGCGAAGACCGTGTCCTTGGTGTACTTGCCGGTCAGCAGACCGGAGGCGAGCGGCACGCGGGCGATGATGCCGACGCCCGCCTCCCGGGCGGCCGGGAGCACCTCGCGCAGCGGCTTCATGCGGAACGGGTTGAGGATGATCTGCACGCTCGCGACGTTCGGCCGGGCGATCGCGGTGAGCGCCTCCGCGCAGGTCTCCACGCTGACACCGTAGGCCGCGACACGCTCCTCCTCGACCAGGGTGTCGAGGGCGTCGAACACCTCGTCCGAGGAGTAGACCGGGGTCGGCGGGCAGTGCAGCTGCACCAGGTCGATGCGGTCGACGCCGAGGTTGCGGCGCGAGCGGTCGTTCCAGGCGCGGAAGTTGTCGAGGACGTAGTTCTGCGGGATCTGCTCGACGCGGCGGCCCATCTTGGTGGCGACCAGCACGTGCAGGTCCGGCCTGCCGCTCAGGAAGGCGGCGATGGTCTCCTCGCTGCGCCCGTCGCCGTACACGTCGGCGGTGTCGAAGAAGGTCACCCCCGCCTCGGCCGCCGCCTCCAGTACGGTGAGGGCCTCCTTGTCGTCGACGTCGCCCCAGTCGGCGCCCAGCTGCCATGTGCCGAGGCCGACGACCGATGCCCGCTGACCCGACCTGCCGATTACGCGTTCGTCCATGACGCCAGTCTGTCACCTGTCCAGGACCCACACGGAACGCACCACTCCGGTTGCCCGCTCGCGCGCCCCGGATCACGCGCGGCTCACCGCATGGGCGTCAACTGCTCCTGTACGACGGGGCCGTAGCGGTCGGCGATGTCGTCGGGGGAGGTCGCGCGCAGGTGGCTGCCGCGGGCGATGCCGTACATCACGCCCAGGCCGAGGAGCGCGGCGACGGCGAGTTCGGCGCGCAGGCCCGCGTCGGGGCCGTCGAGGCGCTCGGCGAGCCGTTCGGTGACCTGGGCGCGGAAGTTGGCGCGCAGGATCTCGCCCTGGTCGCCGTGCAGGGGCGCGAAGGCGATGCGCAGCAGGGGGTCGGCGCCCCGCTCGCGCTGGCTGTGCACGACGTGCCGGACCATGTGCCGGCCGAGGCCCTCCAGGGGGGCGTCGAGAAGGCTCGCCGCGTCGCTCTCGAAGGACATGACGCGGGCGAACAGGGCGTCCTTGTTGCCGAAGTACTTCAGGATCAACGGGGGGCTGACACCGGCGCGTTCCGCGACCGCCTTGAGGGTGATGTCGGCGTGCGCGTGCCGGGCGAGGAGGTACCGGGCCGCCTTCAGGATGGCCGCCTTGGTCGCCTCGGCGTCCCGGCGGGCGGGCGCGGGCGGGGCGGTGCCGGGTGGAGTGCTCACGGCACTCATGCTCCCTCCATCGCCTGGTCGCGCGCGCCCCGGGTGCCGCCGGGGGCGGAGCGGGGATCATCGCCGGGCGCGTCCCCGGGGATCGACAGGGCCGCGGCCGAGGCCGCGAGGGCGACCGCCGCCGCCATCGCGAAGGCCAGCAGATAGCCGTGCAGCGTGGGCATCGGGGCCCCGCCGACCGGGCTGGTGTGGTGCACCAGGACGGCGGCGACGGCCGCGCTGGAGGTGGCCTGGCCGATGGTGCGCATCAGGACGTTGACGCCGCCTGCGGAGGCGGTCTGCCCGGCAGGGACGGCACGCAGGATCAGGGTGGGCAGCGCCGAGTAGGCGAGCGTGGTGCCGGTCGCGACCACCGTGGCCCCGAGGATGATCATCCACAGGTCGCGGCTGTCGGCGATGCGCACCGCGTAGCCGCAGGCGATGACGGCGGCCCCCAGGGCGAGGGTGACGCGTGGTCCGCGGGCCGCCGAGATGCGGGCCGACAGGGGCGAGAAGAGCAGCATGGTGACGCCGCCGGGCAGCAGGCACAGACCGGTGGCGACGATCGACAGCCCGAGCCCGTATCCGGTGGCCTTCGGCGCCTGCACGAGCTGGGCCGTCACCAGGGAGTTGGCATAGAAGGCGAACCCGGTCAGCAGTGCCGCCACATGGGAGAGCCCCACCCGGGGGTGCCACGCCAGCCGCAGGTCGACCAGCGGTTGCCGGGTGCGCAGTTGTTGCCACCACCACAGGGCGAGGACGACGACCGCCGCGAGGAAGAGGCCGAGGATCCGGCCGCTCGCCCACCCCCACTGCCCGCCCTGGGACACCCCCAGCAGCAGGCAGGTCAGTCCGACGGCCAGGCCCAGCGCGCCGAGGGCGTCGAACCGGCCCGGCTCCCGCACCGGGGACTCCCGCACGGCCCACCACACGGCCGTCACGCCCGCCGCGCCGAGCGCGCTGGTCAGCCAGAACATGGTGTGCCAGTCGGCGTACTGCACGACCAGCGCGGCGAGCGGCAGGCCGAGAGCGGCGCCGATGCCGACGGTGGAGCTCATCAGCGCGACCGCCGAGCCCCGCCGCTCGGGCGGCAGTTCGTCCCGCAGGATGCTGATGGACAGCGGTACGACGGCCGCGGCGGCGCCCTGGAGCGCGCGGGCGGCGATGAGGACCCCGATGTCGGAGGAGAGCGCGCACATGACCGAGCCGACGGTCATCAGCGCGAGGGCAGCCATCAGCACCCGCCGTTTGCCGTACATGTCGCCGGCCCGGCCGAGTACCGGCGTGAGGACGGCCCCGGCGAGCAGGGTGGCCGTCACCATCCAGGAGACCGCGCCCGGAGAGGAGCCGGTCAGCCGCGGCAGGTCCGGGAGCAGCGGGACGACCACGGTCTGCATGACGGCCATGAGGATGCCGCCGAAGGCCAGGACCGCGATGGTCGGCCGGCCCCGCTCGGGCTGGACGGATATCGGCGCGGTCTGGTCCATCGACACTCCGTCGGCGGCAGGCATCGGCTGGTGAATATGAATTCACCCTAGCGAGTGAATGGTCATTCACCAAGTCTTTCCTGGTTATTCGCGGGCGCCGCGGCCGAGGTCGCTCCGCTCGCGGGCGCCCGAGGACCGTGCATGCAGGGCCCGCGCGGCCCGCGGCCCGAGCCACCGCTTCAGCCTGCGCAGCGCCTCCAGCTGTCCGCAGGCCTTGTCGAGGCCGTAGTACAGCTGCGGCGGGACGTACGGCAGCAGCGGCGAGTGGCGCTGGCCGAGCAGGGCGAACATCCGGTGCGGGGGCAGCTGGATGTAGCGGGGCAGGTTCTCGTACCACTGGGCGCTGTGGCGGGCCGCGCTCTGCACGGACAGCAGCTCGGACCTGCGTCGGCGCTCGTAGCCGGCCAGGGCCGCCGGGAGGGAACCGGGTGCGCGCAGGGCGTCGGCCAGGGCGATGGCGTCCTCCAGGGCGAGGGTGGTGCCGGCGCCGATGGAGTAGTGGGTGGTGTGGGCGGCGTCGCCGAGCAGGACGAGGTTGTCGCGGTACCAGGTGCGGTTGGTGAGGGTGCGGAAGGTCAGCCACTGGGCGCTGCCGTCGGCCGGGGAGCGGCCGATCAGGGGGTGGCCGTCGAGCACGTCGGCGAAGAGCTTCTCCAGGAGCGCGAGCCCCTCGGCCTCGCCGGCGCGGTCCAGTCCGAGGCCGGCGAAGGTCTCGGGGGCGCACTCGACGACGCAGGTGCTGTGCTCGCCGCTGTAGCCGTAGCCGTAGCACCAGATCCAACCGTGGCCGGTCTCGACGAAGGCGAAGGTGAAGGCGTCGAAGACCTTGGTGGTGCCGAGCCAGATGTAGGGGTTGCGGCCGGAGTCGATCGCCGTGCCGAAGTGGTCGGCGTGCCGGCCGCGCAGCGCGCTGTGCACGCCGTCGGCGGCGACGACGAGGTCGGCGTCGGTGCCGGCCGGCACGGCGGTGATCTCGCTCCCGTACTCCAGCCGTACACCGAGCGAGCGGGCGCGCTCGGCGAGCAGGGCGAGGAGCCGGTGGCGGCCGATGCCGAAGCCCTGGTCGCCGTGGTGCCGGGTCGTCAGGTCCCGTACGTGGGCGACGCCGTCGCTCCAGCGGACGGAGTGCTCCTCGACTGCGCGCGCCGACTCGGGGTCGTGCGTTTCGAGCTTGTCGAGCAGGGTGCGCCAGTACGTCACTCCCCAGCCGTAGGTCGAGCCCTCCGGGTCGCGTTCGTGGACGGTGATGTCGTGGGACGGGTCCTGCCGCTTGAGCAGGATCGAGAGGTAGAGGCCGGCGGGCCCGCCCCCGACGCAGACGACCTTCACGCGCACACCCCTGGAAGTCACTCGGCGAAGTCACTCAACGCAGTGGAACGGTACCGCAGAGTAACAGGGCGAGGGCGGGGCGCCGGGCTTTCGGATCGCGTCAGTTTGACGCGGTGAGCCGCGCCACTCGCCCGGGCGCCGCCCGCGAAAGATCACCGGAAACTACCTCCCGACGGCAAGGAATTCCCCATTCCGGGCACAAAGGTCCTCATCCGCAACAAGATCATCTTTGTTCAACTCTGCATGACATGTTGGCACTTGTCCGGATCATGGCCAACCGCCTCCGGGTGATTTCTCCCGGTCTCGCGCGAGCCGATAGGCATGCGGAGTCACCTCCCGACAAGCGTCCAGGAGATCCCGCATGCCCGAAATCAGCCGTCGCCGCGCGCTCACCGCCGCGGCCGCCCTCACCGTCGCGGCCGGAGCCCAGGCCCTCGCCGTCTCCGCCTCCGCCGCCCCGGCCACCTCGGCCGGGCACGAAGAACACACCGGGCACGACGAGCACACCGGGCACCAGCCCGGCTCCCCCTCGGCCTTCGACGAGGTCTACAAGGGCCGCCGGATACAGGGGCGTCCGACGACCGGTGGCGGTCACCACCACGAGCACGGCGGCGGGTACTCCGTGTTCGTCGACGGGGTGGAGCTGCACGTGATGCGGAACGCCGACGGCAGCTGGATCAGCGTCGTCAGCCACTACGACCCGGTGTCCACCCCGCGCGCCGCCGCCCGTGCCGCGGTGGACGAGCTGCAGGGCGCCGCGCTCCTCCCGTTCCCCGCCAACTGACCGCCCACGCCGAGACATCCGGAGTACCCGCACCATGACCGTACGCAAGAACCAGGCCAGCCTGACCGCCGACGAGAAGCGGCGGTTCGTCGCCGCCCTGCTGGAGCTCAAGCGCAACGGGCGCTACGACGAGTTCGTCAGGACGCACAACGCCTTCATCATGTCCGACACCGACAACAGCGAGCGGACCGGGCACCGTTCGCCGTCCTTCCTGCCCTGGCACCGCAGATTCCTGCTCGACTTCGAGCAGGCGCTGCAGTCGGTGGACGCGTCGGTGGCGCTGCCGTACTGGGACTGGAGCACCGACCGCACCGTGCGCGCCTCGCTCTGGGCGCCGGACTTCCTGGGCGGCACGGGGCGCAGCTCGGACGGCCGGGTGACGGACGGGCCGTTCGCCGGGTCGAGCGGCAACTGGCCGATCAATGTGCGCGTCGACGGCCGTACGTTCCTGCGCCGGTCGCTCGGCACCGCCGTGCGCGAGCTGCCCACCCGCGCCGAGGTCGAGTCGGTGCTGTCGATCGCGACGTACGACATGGCGCCCTGGAACAGCGCCTCGGACGGCTTCCGCAACCACCTGGAGGGCTGGCGCGGGGTCAATCTGCACAACCGGGTCCATGTGTGGGTCGGCGGCCAGATGGCCACCGGTGTCTCCCCCAACGACCCGGTGTTCTGGATGCACCACGCCTACATCGACAAGCTGTGGGCCGAGTGGCAGCGCCGGCACCCGGGGGCCGGCTACGTGCCGGCCGCCGGGACGCCGGACGTGGTGGACCTGAACGAGACGATGAAGCCGTGGAACACCGTGCGTCCGGCGGACCTGCTGGACCACACGTCGTTCTACACCTTCGACGTCTGATCAGGCCTCGGCGGTACGGCACTCCGGGTGGCCCCAGCCCTGCGTGTTCTTGGCGATGGACTCGCCGGCCGCGTAGGAGCGGCCGCACGCGCAGCGGCCGGGGAACTTCGCCTTGATCGTCCGGGCGGAGGAGCCGCCGGCCTGCTTGCGGGGCGCCTTGCGGCGCGGGGCGGCGGACGACGCGGCGCCGGACGACGGCGGCGGCTCCGGCGAGCCGAGGGCGCTGCCCGCGGACTCCTGCGCCGAGGCCGCCTGGCTGGCCGCGCGGTCGGCGAAGTCGTTGAGCGGGTCGCCGTCGACCTGGTGGGCGGCGACGTAGCGGAACTCGACGGAGCGGCCGTCGAGCAGCTCGTCGATGCGCACCACCAGCTCCTGATTGGCGACCGGCTTGCCGGCGGAGGTCTTCCAACCGTTGCGCTTCCAGCCCGGCAGCCAGGTGGTGACCGCCTTCATCGCGTACTGCGAGTCCATCCGGACCTCCAGCGGCACGCCGGGGTCGGTCGCCGCCAACAGGCGCTCCAGCGCCGTCAGTTCGGCGACGTTGTTGGTCGCACGGCCGAGCGGCCCCGCCTCCCAGCGAGCCGGGGTCGCCAAGTCGTCGGACACCACCCAGGCCCAGCCCGCCGGTCCGGGGTTTCCCTTCGAAGCCCCGTCGCACGCGGCCACAACTCGTTCACGCATGGGCACGATCATGCCACGACGCCGCGGACCGGCCGGTCGCCGAGGTCGCGGTGGGACGCCCGGGTCCCGGTCAGACGTCCGTGGTCCGGGGCATGTCCCCTTCCGTGGTCGTGACGTCGATCACCGAGAAGTTGGCGCCCTGTGGATCGCTGAGCGCCGCGAACCGGCCGAAGGGACTGCTCATGGGCCCGAACCGGAGGACGGCACCGAGCTTGGTGGCCTTGGCGACCGCCTCGTCGCAGTCGGCGACGGTGAAGTACACATTGATGTACGAGGGCACCTCGGGCGGGAACTCCTCCGTCATCTTCATCCGGCCGAGGACCGCGTTCTCATCGAGATTGAAGATCCGGAAATCCACCGCGTCGTCCTCGATCTGCTGCGCGGTATAGGGGAAGACGGTGGTGAAGAAGGGGTCCGCCGTCTCGGGCTCACGGGTGAAGACCTCGGCCCAGCAGTAGGCGCCGGGCACCTCCCTGGCCTCGAAGCCCTCGTGGACACCCGCCTGCCACACCCCGAACACGGCTCCGCTGGGCTCACGGGCCAGGCACATCGTGCCGAACTCGCCGACCTGCATCGGCTCCATCAGGATCTCGCCGCCGTTCTCACGGATCCTGGTCGCGGTGGCGGCGGCATCGGGCGAGGCGAAGTAGAGGCACCACTGCGACTGGCCCTCCTGCCCCGGCATGGGCGGGACGACGGCCGCCACCGCATGGCCGTCCACATAGGCCTGGGTGTAATTGCCGTACTCCGACGACGACTCGCCGAAGGTCCATCCGAGGACGTCGCCGTAGAAGCTCTTGGCTCCCTCGACGTCGCTGAACATCGCATCGGCCCAGCAGGGGGTTCCTTCAGGTTGCACGGCCATGGTCGTGGCCCTCTCGGGTGAGACGGACTGTCCGAAACTCACGCTAGCCATCCGCCGGTCGGCCCGCGCGCCGAACCAGTCGGTCTGTTCGACACTGGGAGAGCGGAGACGGCGGCCTTCGGCAGGACGGGGCACGGCATGACGGACCCGATGACGGCGGCGACGATGCGGGCGTGGTCGGTGGACCGCCCCGGACCGGTCGAGGGGGAGCCCCTCCGGTTCGTCGAGCGGCCGGTGCCCGAACCCGCCGACGACGAGCTCCTGGTCCATGTACGCGCCTGCGGGGTGTGCCGGACCGACCTGCATGTCACCGAGGGGGACCTGCCCGTGCGCCGGCCCGGGGTGACACCGGGCCACGAGGTGGTGGGCGTCGTCGCCGGGACCGGGGCCCCGGTCGAGGGCTTCGCGGTGGGCGACCGGGTGGGCGTGGCCTGGCTGCGGCACACCGACGGCGAGTGCGAGTACTGCCTGCGGGGCGCCGAGAACCTGTGCCCGCGGTCGGAGTACACGGGGTGGGACGCGGACGGCGGTTACGCGGAGTACACGACGGTCCCGGCCGACTTCGCCTACCGGCTGCCGGGCGCCCTGGACGACGTGGCGTCGGCGCCGCTGCTGTGCGCCGGGATCATCGGCTACCGCGCGCTGCAGCGCGCCGCGCTGCCGCCGGGCGGCCGCCTCGGCCTGTACGGGTTCGGCGGCAGCGCCCATCTGTGCGCGCAGGTCGCCCTCGCCGAAGGTGCCACGGTGCACGTCCTCACCCGTGGCGCCGACGCCCGGCGGCTGGCCCTCGACCTGGGTGCCGCCTCGGCCCGCGACGCCTACGACCTGCCCCCGGAGCTCCTGGACAGCGCGATCCTGTTCGCCCCGGTCGGCGACCTGGTCCCGGTCGCGCTGCGGGCGCTGGACCGGGGCGGAGTCCTGGCGGTCGCCGGCATCCATCTGACCGACGTACCGACCCTGCACTACGAGACCGACCTGTTCTACGAGAAGGAACTGCGCAGCGTCACTTCCAACACCCGGGCCGACGGGCGCGAGTTCCTGGCGAAGGCCGCGCTGCACGACGTCAGCGCGACGACGCACACGTATCCGCTGTCCCAGGCTCCCCAGGCGCTCAGGGACCTCAAGGCCGGCCGCTTCGACGGGGCGGCGGTGCTGGTGAACGATCTCTCCTGAGGCGAAACCCGAGGCGGCACCGGGTGCCGGGGCGGAACACCGGCGCGTGATCACGCACGCCCGCGCCGCACGCGACAACCGGGATGTTTACACCACCAGATCATGAAACCGCCCCCTTCACGCCGTACCGGGAGATCACTCCCGGCTGTTTCGCTGGTCCGAGCGCACGACCAACTCGCTCACCACCGACCGATCCGGTCACCCCGTTCACCTCCCGGGAGGGAATGTGTCCACACCGGACAGCGCCGCCGGTTCCGCCGTCGACGAACCAGCCCCCGAGCCCGCGTCCGCGGCGCAGCTCACCAGTCTCAGCACCAGGGCCGCACGCCAGCTCGCCACGACCACCAAGTCCGAACCCCAGATGCAGGCCATCACCTCCCGGTGGCTGCTGAAGACCCTGCCGTGGGTGGACGTCAAGGGCGGCGCGTACCGCGTCAACCGGCGCCTCCAGCTGAGCACCGGCCGGGGGCGGGTGCACTTCGAGCACAACGGCGCCGACGACATCCGGGTCATCCCCGAGACGCTGACCGAACTGCCCGTGCTGCGCGGCTACCCCGACACGGAGGTGCTGCGGGAGATCGCCACCCGGTTCCAGCCCCGTCATGTCCGGCCGGGACAGGTCCTGTTCGAGGCCGGACAGCCCGTCACGGAGTCCTACCTCGTCGTCCACGGCCGGTTCACCCGTTATACCGCCGGCAAGTACGGCGAGGAGGAACTCATCGGCGTCGTCACCGACGGCGACCAGATGGGCGACGAGGCGATCGGCCAGTCGGACCCGCTGTGGCTCACCTCGGTCCGGGCCGAGACCTCGGGCGTGGTGCTGGCACTGTCCTGGGCGGTCGTCGAGGAGTTCACGGACCGGGTGCCCTCCCTCGCCGAGCACCTGCGCTCCTATGTGGAGCGGCAGCTCAGGCCGATGAACCGCAAGGGCGAGGCGGAGGTCCCGCTGCAGGCCGGCCACGTCGGCGAGCCGACCCTGCCCGGCGCCTTCGTCGACTACGAACTCGCCCCGCGCGAGTACGAGTTGTCCCTCACCCAGACCGTGCTGCGGGTGCACACCAGGGTCGCCGACCTCTACAACAACCCGATGAACCAGACCGAGCAGCAGATCCGGCTGACCGTGGAGGAGATCCGCGAGCGCCAGGAGTGGGAGCTGGTCAACAACCGGGAGTTCGGGCTGCTGCACAACATCGACTACGGACAGCGCGTCAGCACGTTCACCGGCCCGCCGACCCCGGACGACATGGACGAGCTGATCTCCATGCGCCGCAAGACCAAGGTGCTCCTCGCCCATCCGAAGGCCATCGCGGCGTTCTTCCGGCAGTGCAACAAGCGCGGCCTGGTGCCCGGCACGGCGAACGTCGACGGGCACGAGATCCCCGCCTGGCGCGGAGTCCCGATCTTCCCCTGCGGCAAGATCCCGATCACCGACGAGCACACCAGCAGCATCATCGCGCTGCGCACCGGAGAGGGGGACCAGGGTGTCGTGGGCCTCCACCAGACCGGCATCCCCGAGGAGTACCAACCCGGCCTGAACGTCCGGTTCATGGGCATCGACTCCGCCGCGATCATCAGCTACCTCGTCACCGCCTACTACTCGCTGGCCATCCTGGTCCCGGACGCGGCGGGGATCCTCGAAAACGTCCAGATCGGCCGGACCGCGGACTGACGGCCTGGAGCACACCATGAGCTCACCCACCCACTCCTACACGCTGCCCGGACCGCCGGACATCGCCCGGACCATGCGCCCGGCCCGGCGCACCGGAGTGATCCCCGGACTGCACCACCGGCCGGCCGCGCCCGCCGACCCGGAGAAGGCCGCCGAGATCGACCGCCGCCTGGAGGCCTGGGCCCGTGACCTCGATCTGTTCCCGCAGGCCTGGAAGGGGGACTTCTCCGGCTTCCAGTTCGGCCGGGCCGTCGTGCTCCAGCATCCGAGTGCCCTGGACCTGGACCGCCTGACCGGCGCCGGCAAGCTGCTGCTCGCCGAGAACATCGTCGACTCCTGCTACTGCGAGGAGGACGAGGGCCGGGGCGGATCACGGCGCGGTCTGGGCGGCCCGCTGATCATCGCGCAGTCGGCGCTCGACCCCTTCCACGGCGTCCCGGAGCTGGAGGAACAGTGGCGCGAGGGCCTGCGGGCCGACGGACCGCTGCGCTCGTACCAGTTCGCTCTCGCCGACTACGCCACCTTCGCGACCCCCAGCCAGACCGACCGGTTCGTGCACGACATGGCCCGGCTGCACCTGGGCTACCTGGGCGAGGCCGCCTGGATGGAGACCCGGTACACCCCGCGGGTCTGGGAGTACCTGGTGATGCGGCAGTTCAACAACTTCCGGCCCTGTCTGTCGATCGTCGACGCCGTGGACGGCTACGAACTGCCCGAACAGCTCTACGCCCGCCCGGAGGTCCAGCGGATCACGGCGCTCGCCTGCAACGCCACCACCATCGTCAACGACCTCTACTCCTTCACCAAGGAACTGGCGAGCGACCCGGACCACCTCAACCTGCCGCAGGTCGTGGCCGCCAACGAGCGGTGCGGGCTGAAGGCCGCCTATCTGAGGTCCGTTCAGATCCACAACCGGATCATGGAGGCCTTCGAGGAGGAGTCCGCCGTCCTGTCCGCCACCTCGCCCCTCGTGGAGCGCTATGCCCAAGGGCTCGCCGCCTGGGTGTCCGGCAACCACGAGTGGCACTCCACCAATACCCACCGCTACCACCTCCCCGACTACTGGTGACCCGGGGATCTTCGAAACGCCGTCAGACGCATCACGAGGAGTCACTGTTGACCACCGCACCCGTCGCCCGGACCACGACCGCACCGGTACCGACCCAGTCCACGTACCAGACCCGCGTCGCGGACTACTGGAACGCCGAGGAGAACCCGGTCAACCTCGAACTCGGAAAGATCGACGACCTCTACCACCATCACTACGGCATCGGCGAGGCCGACTGGGCGGTGCTCGACGAACCGGACTCGACCCTGCGCCGGGAGCGGGTCACCGCCGAACTGCACCGGCTCGAACACGCCCAGGCCGAACTCCTCGCCTCCCAGCTCGGCCCACTGGCCCCCGCCGACCGCGTCTTCGACGCCGGCTGCGGGCGCGGCGGCGGCAGCGTGGTGGCGAACCTCCGGTACGGCTGCCACGCCGACGGTGTCACCATCTCCGCCAAGCAGGCCGAGTTCGCCAACGAGACGGCGCGCAGGCGGGGCATCGACGACAAGGTGCGCTACCACCACCGCAACATGCTCGACACCGGCTTCGAGTCCGGCGCGTACGCGGCCTCGTGGAACAACGAGTCCTCCATGTACGTGGAGCTGGACCTGCTGTTCGCCGAGCACGCCCGAGTGCTGCGCCGCGGCGGACGCTACGTGGTGGTCACCGGCTGCTACAACGACACCTACGGACAGGCCTCGCGCGAGGTGTCCCTCATCAACGCCCACTACATCTGCGACATCCATCCGAGGTCGGCCTACTTCCGGGCCATGGCCCGCAACCGTCTGGTGCCGGTCCATGTGCAGGACCTGACCGAGGCGGCGATCCCCTACTGGGAACTACGTCGGCAGGCGGACCACTTGGTGACGGGGATCGAGGACACGTTCCTGTCCGCGTACCGCAACCGCAGCTTCCAGTACCTGATGATCGCGGCCGACCGGGTCTGAGCCCGGCCGGTTCGCCCGGGGGCGGTGTCGCGGGACACCGCCCCCTTCGGCATGCCTCGGAATTCGGTCGACAGCGGGCCCGCCCGGCGCTGGAATGGGCCGGATGTGTGCGGTGAAGATGCGTGAGGACGAGGTCGACATCGATGCCTCGTTGGTCCGGCGGCTGGTCGCCGGGCAGTTCCCGCGATGGGGGTCGTTGCCCGCAAAGCGGCTGAGGTCCGCCGGGACCGAGAACGCGATGTTCCGGCTGGGCGCGGACATGGTCGTACGACTGCCCAGGTATCCGGGGGCCGTCGCGAGCGTGGCGCACGAGCAGCGCTGGCTGCCCCGGCTCTCGCCGCTGCTGCCCGTGCCCACGCCCGAGCCGCTGGGGCGGGGCGGACCCGGCGCGGGCTTCGCCTGGCCCTGGTCCGTCTACCGCTGGCTCGACGGACGCAACCCGGTCGCCGGAGCCGTCGAGCGGCCCGGACCGCTCGCCGAGGACCTCGCCGCGTTCGTCCGAGCGCTGCGCCGGATCGACGCGCACGAGGGACCGCCCGGCCACCGGGGCGTCCCCCTGGTGACCCGGGACACGGCCACCCGCGAGGCCGTCGCGCGGTTGGCGGGCCGGGTGGACACCACGGCGGTCACCGATCGCTGGGCGGAGGCGTTGCGCGCCCCGGAGCACACCGGCCCGCCCGTCTGGGCGCACGGCGACCTGGGCCCCGGGAACGTCCTGGTCGCGGACGGCCGGCTCAGTGCCGTGATCGACTTCGACTGTGTGGGGGTGGGCGATCCGGCCGTCGATCTGATCGTGGCCTGGAACCTGCTGCCCGCGGCCGCCCGGGACACCTTCCGCCGGGCCGTGGGCGCCGACGACGCCGAGTGGGCGCGCGGCCGCGGCTGGGCGCTGTCGATCTCCCTCATCCAGCTGCCGTACTACTGGGAGACCAATCCGGTGCTGGCGGAGAACTCACGGCATGTGATCCGGGAGATCCTCGCGGAATCCGCGTAGGGGCGCGAACCGGCCGGCGCGGGCCGGCTGGCGCGGGCCCCGGCGGATGCTCACTCCCCCGCGTACGCCTTCTCCAGGGCGGCGATGTCGAGCTTGCCCATCGAGAGCATCGCCTTGGTCGCGCGGGTCGCCTTCTCCGGGTCCGGGTCGCTGATCATGCCGTCGAGCCGGTCCGGGACGACCTGCCAGGACACGCCGAACCGGTCCTTGAGCCAGCCGCAGGGCCCGGGCTCACCGCCGTTCTCGGTGAGCTTGGTCCAGTAGAAGTCGATCTCCTCCTGGTTCGCGCAGAAGATCTGGAAGGAGATCGCCTCGTTGAACTTGAACTCCGGGCCGCCGTTGAGCGCGACGAACTTGCTGCCGTTGGCCGTGAACTCGACGGTCATCACGGTGCCGGCGGGACGGGGAGCGCCCTCGGGGTAGCGGGCGACCCTGCCGACGGCGGAGTTCTTGAAGATCGAGACGTAGAAGTGGGCGGCCTCCTCGGCCTGGTCGTCGAACCAGAGGCACGTGGTGAAACCGTCGGTGGCCATGAGCTACCTCCTGGGGCGTGGAACTCGGTCATCAGTGTGGACCGGTACTCGCCCGAGAACTCATCGCTCGGGCGGCCCATTGATCCGGACGGGTCCAAGGAGCGTCGGACTAGCATCCGGATCATGACGTCTTCGCCCGCCGAGAGCATCCGTCCGTTCCGTATCGCGATCCCGCAGACCGACCTCGACGATCTCCACGACCGCCTCGACCGCACCCGTTGGCCGGACCAACTGCCGGGCACGGCCTGGGCGTACGGTGTGCCGGCGGACTACCTGCGCGAACTCGTGGGGTACTGGCGGCACACGTACGACTGGCGGGCGGCGGAGGCGCGGCTCAACAAGTGGCCGCAGTTCATCACCACGATCGACGGGGCCGACGTCCACTTCGCTCACGTCCGCTCCCCGGTGCCGGACGCCACCCCGCTGATCATCACCCATGGCTGGCCGGGCTCGATCGTCGAGTTCCTCGATGTCGTCGGACCGCTCACCGACCCGGCGACACACGGCGGCGACCCGGCCGACGCCTTCCATGTCGTGGTCCCGAGCATCCCGGGCTTCGGACTCTCCGGCCCGACCACTCAGACGGGCTGGGAGGCGGGCCGCATCGCCGACGCGTGGGCGGAGCTCATGCGCCGCCTCGGCTACGAGCGCTTCGGCGCCCAGGGCGGCGACTGGGGCGCCGCGATCTCCCGCGAACTGGGCCGCGCGCACCCCGACCGGGTCATCGGCGTCCACCTCAACCTGCTGCCGGGCGCGCAGGCGGCCACCGAGCCCACGGCCGAGGAACTGGCCGAACTGACCCCCGACGAACGGGAGCGCACGCTCACCTCGTGGCGCCGGTGGGCCGAGTGGTCGCGGGAGGGGACGGGGTACGCCGTCCAGCAGTCGACGCGGCCACAGACCCTCGCGTACGGCCTGACGGACTCCCCCGTCGGCCAGCTCGCCTGGATCGTGGAGAAGTTCCGGGAGTGGACGGACTCCGTGGACCTGCCGGAGGAGGCCGTCGACCGGGACCGGATGCTCACCAACGTGATGCTGTACTGGCTGACCGGGACCGCCGGGTCGTCCGCCCGCGTCTACTACGAGCGGGCGCACGCGAGCGGCCGCGCGGCGGCGCCGGCAGTGCCCTCGCCGACGCCGACCGCGATCGCCCTCTTCCCGGCCGAGATCCAGCTCCCCTTGCGGCACAAGGCGGAGCGCACGGAAAACCTCGTGCGCTGGACGGAGTTCGACCGGGGTGGTCACTTCGCGGCCATGGAGGAGCCGGACCTGCTGGCCGGCGACGTCCGGGCCTTCTTCCGGCAACTGCGCGAGAACCAGGCCCGCTGAGCCCTCAGGCGACCAGGCACAGCCCCCGGTAGGGCGAAGTGGGCGCACGGCGGCCCTTGTCGACCTGCCGGACCAACTCGCCCTGGACCCGGGAGAGCAGATCGCCGAGGCCCAGACCGAGGGCGTGGGCGGCGGCCGCGAGGACCTCCGAGGAGGCCTCCTTGCGGCCGCGCTCGATCTCCGAGAGGTACGGCAGGGAGATCCGGGCCTGTTCGGCGACGTCCCTCAACGTGCGCTCCTGCGCCTGGCGCTCCCGGCGCAGGACGTCACCGACGAGGTCGCGCCACAGGGGCTCCTTGGGCTCGGGGGCGGGTGCTTGCGGGCGGGCGGTCCCCGGGCGCAGGGGAATCACGCGGGCTTCGTTCGGCACGTGGTTGGTCATCTCCTCAGCGTATGAACACCGGGTGCACAGGGAAGGGCGCGCGGTTGCGCCCTCGGTGGAATCGCAGGACGGGCCGGCCACGGCGGGACGGGCCGCCGTCACTGCCCCACCCGGCCGTCGATCCGCTCCCGCAGGAAGTCGGCGTGGCCGTTGTGGCGGGCGTACTCCTCGATCATGTGGACCAGGATCTCGCGCAGGGCCACCGGTTCGTCCCCGTCCGTGCCGGTCACGTCCAGGCTGGACGCCTCGTCGACGAAGCGCTCGGCGAAGGCCACCTCGGCCCGCCAGGACCGCCATGCCTCGGCCACCGCCTCGGGGTCGGGCACGGCGCCGTCGAAGTCGCCGCTGGGGTCCTCGGCGGTGCGGTAGCGGCGGGGTACGTCCTGTCCGGCCATGACCTGCCGGAACCAGTGCCGTTCGACGTCGGCGAGGTGGCGTACGAGGCCCAGCAGCGAGAGGTTGGACGGCGGCACCGAACGGCGGGCCATGGCCTCGGCGTCCAGCCCCGCGCACTTCATCTCCAGGGTCAGCCGCTGATCGCGCAGATAGCCGACGAGCGTGTCGAGTTCCCCCACGAACCCGCCGTCGCTGCGCGGATCGTCCTCGGGGCGGACGAACATGTCCCACCATCCGAAGGACCGGTCGGGCTGCGCGTGTTGCGACTGTGTGATGTCCGTCATAGGGCTGAGCATCGGCGGAGGTCCGCCGCCACCGCCACCCATTTTGCGCCACGCCCGTCCACGGGGCGCATGGGCCGGATCACTCCGGGTACCCGCATCACCAGGCACGCATGGGACGCGGTCTTCCGGGTACCCGCCGCTCGCGAGAACTGGGCAGGGCTCGGGAACACACCAAGCCGAAGAGGCAGACGTCGAAACGTGACTTACGTGGGAGAGGCAATGGAAACCGCCGGGATCCGGTCGGCAGCAGGGGTCGTCGAAACGGGCACCGAGGACAGGACGGGCGAGGGATCACTGCCGGGCATCGAGGACCCGAGCGCGATCGCCCCGCGTGACGCACGAGAGCTGTCACGCGAGTTCTTCCGGCGCCTGACGGTGCTGGAGGAGGGCACGCACGAGTACCAGTACGCGCGCAACACGCTGATCGAGATGAACATGTCGCTGGTGCGGTTCGCGGCCGGCCGGTTCCGCAACCGCGGCGACGACATGGAGGACATCGTCCAGACCGGGATGATCGGTCTGATCAAGGCGATCGACCGGTTCGAGCTGGCGCGCGAGGTGGAGTTCACCTCCTTCGCGCTGCCGTACATCGTCGGCGAGATCAAGCGGTTCTTCCGTGACACCACCTGGGCCGTGCACGTTCCGCGTCGGCTGCAGGAGCTGCGCGTGGAGCTGGCCAAGGCGCGCGAGGAGCTCTCCAGCAGGCTGGACCGTGAGCCGACGGTCGCCGAGCTGGCCACGCTGATGAACATCACCGAGAACGAGGTGGTCGAGGCCCAACTCGCCTCCAACGGCTACAACTCGGCCTCGCTGGACGCCGCGCTCACCGGTGACGGACCCGAGGACGGCGAGTCGGTCCTCGCGGACTTCATCGGCGTGGAGGAGCACGGGCTGCGGCTCGTCGAGGACTTCCAGTCCCTCGCCCCGCTCATGGCCGAACTCAGCGACCGCGACCGGGAGATCATCCATCTGCGGTTCGTGGAGGAGGCCACCCAGGCGGAGATCGGCGAGCGGCTCGGCTGCTCCCAGATGCATGTCTCACGTCTGATCAAGCGGATCATCGCCCGGCTCCGTCAGGGCATGCTGGGCGAACTCGGCTGCGCCTGACCGGCCGGCCGCCGATCGCCGTTCGGCGGTGGGCTGTCGTCGATGCGCGGGCGGTGGTGTGCGCGACTCAGTGAGCGATGCTCACCTGCGCGCACACCCGCTTGCCGACCGGTACGCGTTCGGCGGTCACCCGCGCCGCCAGGGCGTGCACGATCTCCAGTCCGTGCCGGCCGACGCGCTCGGGGTCGCGCGGGAAGCGGCGCGGCAGGGCGGCGCTGCTGTCGTAGACGGACACCATCACCTCGGTGTCGGTGCCCTCCATTTCCAGGATGTAGGGGCCGTTGCTGTGCCGGTCCGCGTTGGTGACCAGCTCGCTGACGACCAGGAGCAGGTCGCCGTCGGTCCGGTCGTCGATGATGGCGCACCATTCGTTCCTGAGCTGGTCGAGGAAGAGCTCGGCGAAGGTCCGTGCCTGGGCGATGCACCCCGGTTCGCCGGTGTAGTGGGCCGCCCGTCGCAGGGGTTCCACGGGCACGTCGAAACCAGTCGGTATCACTGCCTCGTCCGGGTGGTCGGTCATGCGTGTCTCTCTCGGAATCCGGCCTGGCCGGTCACTGCTGCAACAGTGCTCGTACCCCGAGAGGGGCCGTACAGTCCCGGACGCTGTTCGCCCACCGCGCACATCGGACATGTCCGCCGGGCGGCTCGGGTGCCGGGAGGTCCCGCCTAGGACTCCTACTGCTCCTGCTGCTGCTCTTGCTGCTGCTCCTGCTGGGGCCCGGAGGTCTCCTGGGGCCCGGACGTCTCCTGCTGGCCGGACGTCTCCGCCGGCTGCTCCTGCGTGGCCGTTTCGGAGCCGGCCTCGCTGGTGGTTCGGGTCTCGGGCGCCGAGGTCTCCGGGACGGAGGACTCGGGGCCCGATGTCGTCGCCGACTCCGTGGTCGGCTCCTGCGAGGTCGGCTCCTGCGAGGTGGGGGCCTCGGAGGACGGCGACTCGGAGGACGGGGACTCGACCGAGGGGGACTCCGACGACGGGGACTCCGAAGAGGGCGACTCCGACGACGGGGACTCCGAGGACGGGGATTCGGAGGACGGCGACTCCGACGACGGCGACTCCGACGACGGCTTCTTCGACGACGGCGACTCGGAGCCCGGAGACGCGGACGTGCCGGACGAAGACGGCGAAGTGTTCGTGCCCGACGGCGACGTCGAGGTACCCGACGGGGACGACGTGGTCGTCGAGGGCGAGGTCCCCGAGGGCGACGAGGTGGGCGTCGACGGGGACGCGCTGGTCGTCACCGGCACGCACGGGGGCATGGAGCCGCCGGGCGGCCGTGTCTGGCCGGGCTTGCAGGGCGGCGGCGGGATCACCGGGTCGACCCAGTGCGACGGCGGCCTGGAGTACTGGTCCCGGCGACCGTGGTCGCCGCGGTAGCGGTGGAACCACTGGTCATGACGGACGTCGAAGATCACGAAGACCTTGATGACCTGGCGCGCGGGAGCGATGAAGACGACGTTCGAGGGCCGGTACGACGCCCACGTGTCGCCCGTGTGCCGGGGCGTGCCCTTCTGCGCGACCGGCGGGGTCATCGGGTTGCCGCAGGCGCAGCGCATCCGGGGCACGCCGTGGCTGTCGACCAGGACGGCGGTGCCCGCCTGCAGGACGGACTGGTAGTCGGTGGCGCCCCCGTCGCGGTAGCCGTGGTTGGTGACGCGGGTGTCCGCGCGCAGCTGCACGGGGGTGAGGGAGCGGAGGTAGCTGGGGACGGAGCCCGGCTGGACGCCGGCGACCGAGGCGAAGGCCTTGTTCCGGGACGGGGCGGCCCCCAAGTACTTGATCTGCTTCTCGACGTCACAGGGGGACGACTTCTGAACGCCGCTGTACAGGCCGGGCGACCCGCCGTCCACGCCGCGCACCGCGGTGACCGGCCCGGACTCGTTGCCGGGGGCGGTGCCCGAGGCGGTGGAGGTGCCCCGGCCGGTGGCGGTCCCCCGGCCGGTGGGCGTGCCCGGGCCGGTGGGCGTGCCCTGGCCCGTGGCCGTACCCGTGCCCTGGCCCGTACCCGGGGCCGTTCCCTGCTCCCTGGAGGGCGGCGGAACGGAGCTGTTCGTCGCCGACGACGGCGTGAACGGGTCGGGCCCGGTCTTGTTCGCCGCCTGGAGGAAGACCTCGCCGCCCTTGTTCGAGCCGCCGCCCCCGTTGGTGAGGACGACAGCCACGATCACGGCGACCACGACGGCGGTGGTGAGCACCGCGATCCGCGGTGCGGAGCGCCACCAGGGCAGGTGCGGTTCCGGCGTCCCGCCGCCACCGCCCCCCGCGGGTGGGCGAGGGGGCGGTCCTGCGGGCGGCTGGGAGGGGCCCGACAGGGGGCCGGAGGGCGGTCCCGTGGGGCGGCCTGAGGACGGAGGTTCGCTCACGAGCTCATCTCCCGAACGTGACGGGCGGCACCGGCGGCGCTTTTCAGTCGAATTCACTCGAATGCCGGTTTTGCCACAACTAGCCCATTGTGTGCTCCAGGGGCGCGCTGCCCGCAAGCGGACGCGGACGGACCACCCGACGGGCGCCCGGCCCGGCCGCTGCTTAGCGTGACAGGGTGAGCCGCCGAACCGCCGCCGACCAGGCAGTTGCCCACCAGGACTGGGCGCAGGCCGGGGTCGCGGTGCTGGCCGGGCTCGCCGCCATGGTCGTGGTCGCCGCGCTGGGGCTGTGGGCGGCGGGTGCCACGGACCTCCCGGACAGCGCGTTCCCGCGGATCGTGCTGGCGACCGTGGCCTCGGCCGTCGGCGGCACCGTACGGCTCTCGGGCAACGCCGGAGCCCTCGCCCGGACGGAGGCGGGGCTGACCGTGGTCCCGCTGTCGGTCACCCTGACCGGAGCCCTCGTCCTCGCCGCGGGTTTCCTGCGGCCGCTGCGGCACCGGGCGGTGACCGGAGTCCGGGAACTGGCCGGCTGGGCCGCCCGGATCGCGGTGCTGTGGCTGGTCGTGCTGATCGCCCTGGCCCTGACGGCTCGTCAGACCTTTGCCGTCGACGTCGACAACGACACGCTCGCCGAGATCGGTCAACTGCTCGACGCCGTACCGAGGGTGGGGTTCACCACGGACGTGCCGCTGACGGTGCTGTTCGGGCTGCTGTGGTTGGCGGGCGTCCTGGTGCTGGCCCTGCTGGTGTCGCGCGGGGCGCCGCTGCCGGGGCGGCTGCTGCGCTTCCAGGAGTCGGTGCGTCCGGCGGCGTACGCCATGGTCGTGCTGCTGCTCGTGTCCGTCGCCCTGACCGGCGTCATCGCCCTGGTGGTGGCGGTCACCCACGGGCACCTGGCGCGGACCCTCGCGCTGATCCTGCTGGGGTTGCCGAACCTCGCCTGGCCCGCGCTCACCGTCGGCATGGGCGCCACCTGGCACGGCCGGGTGGAGGGCCCGTTCGGACTGCCGGTGCCGCGCCTCCTGGACGAGGTGCTGCGCACCCCGGACGTCTCCACGGTGAACCTGCACACGCTCACCGAGCGCGACGCCTCGGCGTGGTGGCTCCTGGTGGCGGCCGCGGTGCTCGTGCCAAGCGCCGCCTTCCTGATGGCGGCGCGTTCACCGGCCCGGGTGCCCGTGTGGCGGCACGCGCTGCACCTGGCCGTGGCCCTCGTGCTGGCCGTGCTCATGATCTGCCTGGTGGGCCGGGTCTCCGCGCACTACGGCCTGTCGCTGCTCGGCATCAGCGACCTGGGCGGCGGGCTGTCGGGGGAGCTGTTCCTGCGGCCCGAGTGGTGGTCGGCGCTCGGTCTTGCCGCGCTGTGGGGGCTGGTCGCCGGCTTCCTGGGCGGTCTCCTGGCGCGGCCGGTGCACCGCCGTGGCGAGGTGGGGGCCCGGCCCGGGCCGGATCAGGGCTGACGGCTCCGGAACACCGGCTCCGCCCACCGCGGGGGCGGTGTCGGCGACGGCGTCGGCCGGTGCGGTGTCGGCGTCGTGGTGCCGGTCTCCGGGAGGTCCGGCTCCGTCGTCGGCGGCCGGTCGGCGACCGTGCCGCTGCGCCCGGCCGCGCGCAGGGCGGCGACGAAGGCGAGGCAGGAGTCGTACCGGGCCTCGGGGCTCTTGGCCAGGGCCCGGGCGAACACGCCGTCGACGGCGCGGGGCAGGTCGGGGCGGCCCTCGGTGAGCGGGGGCGGCTCGTCGTACTGGTGGGCCCACAGCAGGGCCATGTCGTCGTCCCGCTGGAAGGGGGGATGGCCGGCGAGGGTCTCGTGGACGACGCAGGCGAGGCCGTAGACGTCGCAGCGGCCGTCGACCGGGCGGCCCGAGATCTGCTCCGGGGCCACGTAGTCCAGCGTGCCGACGAACTGTCCCACGGTCGTGAAGCCGGTCAGCGACAGCGACTTCTTCGTCAGCCCGAAGTCGGTGAGGTAGACGTGCTCGGGGTGGTCGCTGTCGGTGCCCTCGGCGACCAGGATGTTGCCGGGCTTGACGTCCCGGTGGACCAGCCCGTGCTCGTGGGCGGCGTCGAGCGCCGAGGCCACCTGCCCGGCGATCCGGACCGCGACGTCGAACGGCAGCGGGCCCTCCCGGTCCAGGAGATGGCGCAGATCGCGGCCGGCGACGAAGCGCATGGCGATGTAGAGCACGCCGTCCGTCTCGCCCGCCTCGAAGACCGGCACGATGTGCGGATGGTCGATCGCGGCGGCCACCCGGGACTCGTGGGTGAACCGCTTGCGGAACGTGTCGTTGCGGGCGAGTTCCGGGGCGAGCAGCTTGAGCGCGACCGTACGGTCCAGTCGCAGGTCGTGGGCCCGGTAGACGACGGCCATGCCGCCGCGCCCGATCGCGCTCTCGATGCGGTAGCCCGCGACCTGCTGTCCGATCAGCTCGGAGGGCCGACCGGAGAAGAGACTCGTCCGGCCCGCCATCACGGCTCACCGTCGGAGGGCACCACACGGGTCGGCGCGTGACCGGGGCCGGGAACGTCGGCGCGGGGCGCCACCCGGTCCGAGGCGTAGGTGTTCAGCCGCCTCCCGTCGCCGTACATCCACCGGCCCTCCCCGGGGTCGTACACCCACACCGACTCCCCGTCGACCACCACCCCGATCCGCAGCCCCTGCGTACGGGCGCGGAACGACTCGCCGTCGAGGGCGCCCTGGACGAGCTCCTCCACGGCGGCCCGGTACTCGTCCAGGGCCTGTTCCGCCTGGGCCAGCAGCGGGCGCGGGTCGGCGGCCTCGCCGAGCGGGCCGTCCCCGGTGGGCGGGTCCTGGGGTACGGCGACCAGGTAGCGGCCGTCGACCCAGGCGGACCAGCCGTTGGCGCACCGGATCCGGCCCCAGTCGCCGAGCCGCTCCAGGAGCTCCACCGGGAGCAGCGCGTCCAGGGGCACGGTGGGCCGTGCGGGGTCCGGGGCCTCCCAGGCGGGCAGCCCGGACGGGGGGACGACGTGGGTGGGCCGGAAGCCGGGGCTCGTCATCGCACCGCCTACTTCCGCATCACGGCGGGCTCGTACAGGCGCAGCAGCCGGGCGACCGCCATGCCGTAGACCGTCGACAGCACCACAAGCATGGACATGTTGACCACCCACACCTCGGTCAGGTGCCGGAACAGCGGGTCGGCGGTCAGTCTGCCGGGCACGATCCGGGCCAGGCCGACGGTGCCCGCCATGGCGCCGAGCGCCCACCGCGAGGGCACCAACCAGGACAGCTGCTCCAGTCCGGGCACGCCGTGCAGCCGCAGCAGGGCCCCGCAGAAGACGACCTGGACGATGGAGATCAGCACCAGCAGCGGCATCGTCACGTCCTCCTTGCGCACCAGCGCCGACACGACCAGGCCGAGCATCATCGCCGTGAAGGACAGCAGGGCGGTGGCGAGGGTGATTTCGGCAAGGGGCGGCATCACCACGCCCTCGCCGCCCGGTGCGTTGAGGTTGACGCCCAGCAGTGCGACCAGGGTGAGCACGACGGCCTGGACGACGGTGATCGCGCCCAGCACGAGGATCTTCGACATCAGGTACGCCGATCTGGACAGGCCGAAGGCCCGTTCGCGCTGGTAGATCACGCGTTCCTTGACGAGTTCGCGCACGGCGTTGGCCGCGCCGGTGAACACGCCGCCGACACACAGGATGAGCAGGGTGTTCAGCGCGGTCTCCGCGGTCAGTTTCCCGCCCGCCAGGGCCCGGCCCATGGCGCCCATCACGAACGGCAGCGCGATCATGGTGACGAGGAAGACGCGGTCGGCGGCGAGCGCGGCCGTGTAGCGCCGCACCAGGGTGCCGAGCTGGGCGCCCCAGCTGCGCGGGCGGGGCGGCGGGGCCACGGTCAACGGGGCCGAGCGGGGCTGGTGGGGCTGCGCGGTCGCCTCGGCGACGTAGTGCCGGTGGAACGGCGAGTCCCGGTACTCCCCCGCCCAGTCCCGGTCGCGGTCCCGTTCGAAGGCCTCGAAGGCCTCCGGCCACTGTTCGAAGCCGAAGAAGGCGAGGGCGTCGTCCGGCTGCCCGTAGTACGCGACCTTGCCGCCCGGCGCGAGCACCAGGAGCCGGTCGCACACGTCGAGGCTGAGGACGCTGTGGGTGACGACGATGACCGTGCGGCCGTCGTCCGCGAGGCCGCGCAGCATCTGCATCACGGACCGGTCCATGCCGGGGTCGAGTCCGGAGGTCGGTTCGTCGAGGAAGAGCAGTGACGGCTTGGTGAGCAGTTCCAGGGCCACGCTGACCCGCTTGCGCTGGCCGCCCGACAGGCTGTGCACGGCCTGTCCGGCGCGCTGTTCCAGGCCCAGCTCCAAGATCACCTCGTCGACCCGCGCCTGGCGCTCCTCCCGCGCGGTGTCCTGCGGGAAGCGCAGTTCGGCGGCGTAGGACAGGGCGGCGCGCACGGTCAGCTGGGCGTGCAGGATGTCGTCCTGCGGGACCAGGCCGATGCGCTGGCGCAGTTCGGCGTAGTCGCGGTACAGGTCGCGGCCGTCGTACAGGACCGTGCCCCGGTCGGCGGGGCGCTGCCCGGTCAGGGCGTTGAGCAGGGTGGACTTGCCCGCCCCGCTCGGTCCGACGACCGCGAGCAGGCACTTCTCCCCGACCGGGAAGGAGACGTCGTCGAGGAGGATCTTGCTGCCACGGTCGACGGCGACGGTGAGGTCCTGGACGTCGAGGGAGATCTCACCGGTGTCGACGTACTCCTGCAACACGTCGCCGACCAGGCAGAACGAGGAGTGGCCGATGCCGATGATGTCGCCGGGGCCGATCGAGGCGTGGGTGACGGGGCGGCCGTTGAGGAAGGTGCCGTTGTGGCTGCCGAGGTCGACGATCTCGTAGGTGCCGTCCTCGTGCGAGCGCAGTTCGGCGTGCCGGCGGGAGACGGACAGGTCGTCGACGACGAGGTCGTTGTCGGGGGCCCGGCCCAGGCGCAGGGTGCGGGCGGGCAGCTCCCGCACATGGGCCGGCTGGCGAAAGGTGCTGGTCAGGGCAGGCATCGAGACGGCCGACGGGCGGTCCGCGGTGGGCGCGGCACGGCCGAGCAGGATCGCGCGGGGACCGTCGGCGGGGTTGCCGAAGCGGATCACGCTGCCCGGTCCGACGCCGCGCGCGTGGATGCGGCGGCCGTCCGCGTAGGTGCCGTTGGTGCTGTCCTCGTCCTCCAGCGTCCAGTGACCGTCATCGGTCCGCAGCACCGCGTGGTGCCAGGAGACCCGGGCATCGTCGAGGACGATCTCGCACAACGGGTCGCGACCGACGTGGTAGTCCCGGCCCGGGGACATCACCGTGGAGCCCGTGTCGGTCTCCAGCACGAGTTCGGGTGCAGTCGGGGCGACCGGACGCTCCGCCATGGCCAGAATTGTACCGATTCGCTCACATGTGCGCCCGGTCGGCGTGGGCCGCGGCGGCCCCGGCCCAGGCTCTTCGGTCGGCCGCTGTCGCGGGTCAGGCGACGGGGACGACGAGCGCCGGGATGGTGCGCTGCATGCGCAGGGCGTCGATGGACTCGGCGAGAAGCTCGTACTCGGTGGTGTCGTCGTGGGCGGCGATCCGCACCAGCCGTCCGCCGGCCAACTCGTCGGCCACGAGCTCCTGTTGGAACGCGTCGGAGCACCAGGCGCGCAGTACTCCGGGCACGTCGGTCACGGTGTCCGCCACCGGGACGAGCGAGCCGTGCGGGAAGCGCGGGTTCTCGGGGAGCGGATCGAGCCGCTCGGCGATCCACAGGGCCCGGTCCCGCAGCCACCACAGCGCCAGCGCCAGGGTGGGCGCGCGGTAGGTGCCGAGCGGTACGCCGATACGCCGTCCGCCGCACGTGCCGTACGCGGTGACATGGCACAGGAATTCGTCGTGCACGATCACTCCCCCGTCGCGTTGCCCGTTTGCCGACCCGGCCTCGCTTTCCGTGCGGCTCGTATGCGGTGAAGTGCCCCTGGCGTTTGAGTATCTTCACTCTTGAATCACTGTCACCATGACTTTCCGGCCAGTCTCCTGGCATATTCACCGCTTTCCCTGGCCGAAATGCGGTGTCGACGGGGTCGGCGGTCTCCCCGGCGGCCACGAGCGGATCGCGGCCGTGATCGCGGCGACACAGGCACGGTTCCCCGGTTTCGCCTTCCGCCCCACCCTCACCGTGGACAGCACCGGCACGACACCGGGTGCCCTGCCGATCACCGGAAAAGCGACCGCGGAATTCACCGCCGTCCTGCTCAAGAGCCCCGAGAAAGGCGGCCGGACGTATGTCGTGTGGCCGAAGTCCGTCGAATTCCTCGGCACCCGCGGACTCGTGAAGATCCGCGGCACGATCGACGGGCATCCTTTCCGGAGCTCTTTCATGGCCCTGGGCGACGGCACGCACAAGCTGCCCGTGAAGGCGGACGTGCGCAAGGCCATCGGCAAGGCGGAGGGCGACACGGTCACCGTGCGGGTGGAGGAGCGGCTCAGCTCCTGACGGTGTCGCGGTAACGCCTCGGCGCGACCCCCACCATGCGTTTGAAGGCGTTGCTGAAGGCGCTCTCGCAGGTGTAGCCGACCGAGCACGCGAGGGTGGCGACGGGGGTCGCGTCCTGCCGAAGGGCACGGGCGGCCAGGGTCATCCACCAGTTCAGCAGGTAGGTCAGGGGCGGCTCCCCGGCAGCCTCCTTGAAGCGCACGGCGAAGGTGGTGCGGGACATCGCCGCCGCGCGCGCCAACTCCTCCAGCGTCCAGGGGTGGGCGGGGTCGCCGTGCATCAGGCGCAGGGCCGGGGCGAGCCGTTCGTCGGCGAGGGCGCGCAGCCAGCCGGGCGGCAGCCCGTCGGCCTCCGTGAGGCAGAGCCGCAGCACCTGGACGAAGATCAGCTGGGCCGGCTGGTCGGTCGCGAACGGGGCGCCGGCCCGGCCCGCCGTCATCTCGCCCGCCGGCTGCCCGACCAGCCGGCGCAGTACGGGCGCCTCGGCCGCGTCGGCGCGCACGCGGACGAGCTCGGGCAGCGCCCGGCGGAGCAGATCGCCGCTGTCCCGGCTGAGGTCGATGTGCCCGGAGACACACACGACGTCCTCGCCCTCGCCGATCCGGGCCATCCCGGTCCCGGGGTCCACGGTGGCCTCCCGCACGCGGCCGACGGGGCGCGGGTCGTCCCGGTGTCCTCGCCGGGCATCCGGTTCTCCCTGGTCGTCTTCGACGACCTCCGCTTCGAGCGGCGGCCCTACGAACCGTTCCTCGCGTACGGCCGGTCCGAGACGGCCAACGCGTTGTTCGCGGTGGAGCTGGACCGGCGGGGCGCGGCGGAGGGTGTGCGGGCCTTCTCCGTGCACCCCGGCATGATCATCGACACCGGTCTGGCCCAGCACCTCTCCGAGGAGGCCCTGCGGGCGGCCGGCGCCCTCGACGAGCAGGGCCGCCCCGGCCGCGACCCCGCCCGGCAGTTCACGACCGTCCAGCAGGGAGCGGCTACCGGCGTGTGGTGCGCGACGAGCCCGCGGCTCGCCGGACTGGGCGGCGTCTCCTGCGAGAACTGCGACATCAGCCCGGTGGTGACCGCCGGCGGCGAGGCCGAGTGGCGCTCCGGCTCGGCCCTGCCCGGCGTGCTGCCGTACGCGGTCGACCCGGAGGCGGCCGCCCGCCTCTGGGAAGCGAGCGAGCGCCTCACGGCCCTGACCCTCGGCCACGGCCGGACGATCGCGTCGACCGTCTACGGCTCGACGATCGCGTCGATCCGCGCCAGCTCCTCGGCGTCGAAGTCCAGGTTGCGGGCGGCCGCGACGCTGTCCTCGATCTGCCGCGGGCTGCTCGCGCCGACGAGGGCGGAGGTGACCCGGCCGCCGCGCAGCACCCAGGCCAGGGCCAGCTGCGCCAGCGTCTGACCGCGGGACTTGGCGATCTCGTCGAGGGCACGCAGCCGGGCGACGAGGTCCTCGGTGACGGCGTCGGAGTTCAGGAACGGGCTGTCGCTCGCCGCCCGCGAGTCCTCCGGGATGCCGTCCAGGTAGCGGCCGGTCAGCAGGCCCTGCTCCAGCGGGGAGTAGGCGATGGAGCCGACCTGGAGCTCGTCGAGCGCCTCCAGCAGGCCCTCGCCCTCGGGGCGGCGGTCGAGCATCGAGTAGCGCGGCTGGTGGATGAGCAGCGGGGTGCCCAGCTCGCCGAGGATGCGGGCGGCGTCGCGGGTCTGCTCCGCCGAGTAGTTGGAGAGGCCGACGTAGAGCGCCTTGCCCTGCTGGACCGCGGAGTGCAGCGCGCCCATCGTCTCCTCCAGCGGAGTGTCCGGGTCGGGGCGGTGCGAGTAGAAGATGTCGACGTAGTCCAGGCCCATCCGCTTCAGGCTCTGGTCGAGCGAGGACAGCACGTACTTGCGCGAGCCCCATTCGCCGTACGGGCCGGGCCACATCAGGTACCCGGCCTTGGTGGAGATGACCAGCTCGTCACGGTACGGCGCGAAGTCCGCCCTGAGCGCCTCGCCGAGGGCGGACTCGGCGGCGCCGGGCGGCGGGCCGTAGTTGTTGGCCAGGTCGAAGTGGGTGACGCCGAGGTCGAAGGCGCGGCGCAGGATCGCGCGCTGGGTCTCGACCGGGCGGTCGGGGCCGAAGTTGTGCCACAGGCCGAGCGACAGCGCGGGAAGCTTCAGGCCGCTGCGTCCGGTGCGCCGGTAGGGCATGTCGGCGTAGCGGTCGGGGTGTGCGGTGTACAACGCGACTCCAGAGGGGTGGACACAGGATCTACCGGTTCCACTCTTCCCCGGGCCGGGTACAGCGGTCCAACAGAAGAATCCGATGGAATTGTGCGGCTAGGCTTCTCAATCATGGAATTGCGCCACCTCCAGCACTTCGTCGCGGTCGCCGAGGACCAGCACTTCACCCGTGCTGCCGAACGGCTGCTGGTGTCCCAGTCCGGCTTGTCGGCGTCGATCCGGGCCCTTGAGCGGGAGCTGCGGGCGCCGCTGTTCGTGCGCACCACCCGCCGGGTGACGCTGACCGAGGCCGGGCGGGCGCTCCTCGCCGAGGCCGAGCGGATCCTGGCACAGGTCCGGGCGGCGCACGAGGCGGTGGCCGCGGTGCAGGGCGTACTGCGCGGGACGCTGGCGCTGGGCACCGAGCAGTGCATCGCGGGGGTGCATGTGGCGGGACTGCTGGCCGCGTTCCGGCGGCGGCACCCGGACGTGGAGATCCGGCTGCGGCAGGCGGGCTCGGGGGCGCTGGCCGAGGAGGTCGCGGCGGGACGGCTGGACCTGGCCTTCGCCTACCGGACCCGGGCGGACTCGGACCAACTGCGCTCGGTGTCGCTGACGAGCGAGCCGATGACCGTCCTGTGCCATCCCAGCCACCGGCTCGCCACGGCCGGTGCGGCGGTGGCGACGGACGACCTCGGCCGCGAGGTCTTCGTCGACTTCCATCCCGACTGGGGCCCGCGCCGCACCACGGACACCGCCTTCGCCGCGGCCGGGATCCACCGCACGGTCGCGCTGGAGGTCAACGACGTGCACAGCCTCCTGGACCTGGTCGACGAGAACCTCGGGATCGCCGTCGTACCCCGGCACTTCCGGCACAAGCGCCCCTCGCTGACGGCGCTGCCACTGAAGGGCGGGGGCGAGGCGGCGTACGAGACGGTCGCCCTGCTGCCGCCCCAGACGGCCACCAGCCCGGCGGCCCGCGCGCTGATCACCCTGCTCGAAACAGGGGGCCTGGCGACACCCCCGGACGGGGCCCACCCCTCCTGACCTCGGCCTCCCGGCGCCGCAGACTCGTGACCGTCCCACCCGGCAACCACGGTCTGGAGCAGGCGAGATGGCGGAACACACACGGCGGAGCGTGCTGCGCGGCGCGGCGGGGATCGCGGCGGCGGGCGCGCTGACGGCCATGGCGGACCAGCGGGCGGTGGCCCTCGAACGGCCCATGACGAACCGTCATTATCCGTTCCTGGAAGGGGCGTTCACGCCCGTCACCGAGGAACTCACGGCCTTCGACCTCCCGGTCGTCGGCCGCGTCCCCCGCGAGCTGAGCGGCCGCTTCCTGCGCAACGGCCCCAACGTGCTGGGCCTGGAGGATCCGCGCGCCCACCACTGGATGCTCGGCGAGGGCATGGTGCACGGCGTCCGGCTGCGCGACGGCCGGGCGGAGTGGTACCGCAACCGCTGGGTGCGCTCCTCGCAGGTGGCCGGCAAGCTCGGCGAGCCCTGGCCGGGTCCGGTCCCGCCGGACGACTTCCCGTGCAACACGCATGTGATCCCGTACCGGGGACGCGTCCTCGCGCTCCAGGAGAGCGGGCCGCTGCCGTACGAACTCGACGAGGAACTAGGCACGGTGGGCACCCACGACTTCCACGGCACGCTGGAGGGCGCATTCGCCGCCCACACCAAGTACGACGTGTGCGCCGGCGAACTGCACGCGATCTCCTACCACCCGGCCTGGGACCACGTGCGGCACCTGGTCGTGGACCCGTCGGGCCGCGTCGCCCGCACGACGCGCATCCCGGTGGCGGACGCGCCGATGATGCACGACTTCGCGCTCACCGAGAAGCATGTGGTGATCTTCGACATCCCGGTCACCTTCGACGCCGCGGCGGCCGAACGCGGCACCCCGGTGCCCTACGTCTGGAACCGGCAACACCCCACGCGCGTGGGCGTCATGCCGCGCACCGGCGGCCCGGTGCGCTGGTTCGCCGTCGATCCCGTCTTCTACTCGCACACCCTCAACGCCTACGACGAGGGCTCGTCCGTGGTCGTCGACCTGACGACCTACCCGGCCCCCTTCCATGTCGCGGGCCTCGGCTCGGACGGCCCGAGCGCGGTGGGCACGGCGAAGCTGGAACGGTGGACCGTCGACCTGCGCCACGGACGCGTACGCCGGCGCGTCCTGGACGACCGCCCGCAGGAATTCCCGCGGGTGAACGAGGCGTTGGTCTCCCGCCGGCACCGCTACGGCTACTCGGCCGCGGCGGCCGACATGACGCTCGCGTACCTGACGGCCGACGGCGATCCGCCCGACCGGGCCTTCTCCAACGCGCTCATCAAGCACGACCTGCTGCGCGGCGCCACCCTGGTGCACCGGCTGCCCAGGGACGCGGCGGCGGGCGAGGCGGTGTTCGTACCGAGGGATCCCACGGACCGGCGGGCCGCCGAGGACGACGGGTACACCCTCGCGTACGTGCACAACCCGGACCGCGGGGCGTCGGACCTGGTGATCCTCGCGGCGCAGGACTTCACGGGCGAGCCGGTGGCCCGGATCCAGCTGCCGGGCCGGGTGCCGCTGGGCTTCCACGGGAGCTGGATTCCGGACGCATGACGGCCCGCGATGCGCGATGGTGGACCCATGCATGCAAGGGACATCCTCATCGACGGCTACGGCCGCATCCAAGAAGAAGTCCATGCCACCCTCGACGGCCTCGGGCCGGACGACCTGCACGCCCGTCCGGCCCCCGCCGCCAACTCCATCGCCTGGCTGGTCTGGCACCTCGCCCGGGTCCAGGACGACCACGTGGCCGGGGCCTTCGACCTCGACCAGGTGTGGCTGTCACAGGGCTGGGACAAGCGCTTCGGACTCGACCTGCCGCGCCATGACACGGGGTACGGCCACAGCGCCGCGAAGGTCGCCAAGGTGCGGGTCGAGTCCGCCGACCTGCTGACCGGGTACTACGACGCCGTGCACGAGCAGAGCCTCGGGGTGCTGCGCGAGCTGCCCGCCAAGGACCTCGAACGCGTCGTGGACGAGCGCTGGGACCCCCCGGTCACCCTGGGCGTACGGCTGGTCAGCGTCCTGTCCGACGACCTTCAGCACATCGGACAGGCCGCCTATCTGCGGGGGCTGCTTCAGAGCGCGGCCGCGTAACCCGGCAGGACCACGTCCTCGATGAGGGCATTGCGCTCGTCGAACGGGATGAACGCGCTCTTGAGGGCGTTCACCGTGACCGTGCGCAGGTCCTCGACCGTCCAGCCCGCCTCCTCGACCAGCAGGGACATCTCCCGGGTCATGGTCGTACCGGACACCAGACGGTTGTCGGTGTTGACGGTGACCCGGAAGCCGAGGTCCTTCAGGGCGGTGATGGGGTGCTCGGCGATCGAGGTGGCGCAGCCGGTCTGGAGGTTGGACGTCGGGCACATCTCCAGCGCGACACGGCGGTCGCGCACCCAGCCGGCCAGGCGGCCGAGCTTGCCGGCCGCGAGGTCGGGGATGTCCTCGGTGAGACGCACGCCGTGGCCGATGCGCTGGGCGCCGCACACCTGGAGGGCCTGGTGGATGCTGGGCAGGCCGTGGGCCTCGCCGGCGTGGATGGTGAACGGCACGCTCTCGCGGCGCAGGTGCTCGAAGGCGGCCAGGTGGTCGGCGGGCGGGAAGCCGTCCTCGGCGCCGGCGATGTCGAAGCCGACGACACCGGCGTCGCGGTAGGCGACGGCCAGGTCGGCGGCCTCGCGGACCCGGTCGAACATCCGCATGCCGCAGAGCAGGGTGCCGACCCGGACGGGGGTGCCCGCGGCGGCCGCCTTGACCATACCGGCGGCGAGGCCCTCCTGGACGGTCTCCACGACCTCGCTCAGCGACAGCCCGCCCTTGGTGTTCAGCTCGGGGGCGTAGCGCACCTCGGCGTAGACGACGCCGTCGGCGGCGAGATCCAGGACGTACTCCTCGGCGACGCGCAGCAGGCCCTCGCGGTTCTGCATGACGGCGAGGGTGTGCTCGAAGGTGGCTATGTAGCGGACCAGGTCACCGGAGTTGGCGGCCTCGAAGTACCAGGCGGCCAGCTCGTCGGGGTCGGTGGTGGGCAGCGTGTGGCCAACCGCGGCGGCGAGCTCGACGACGGTGGCGGGCCGCAGGCCGCCGTCGAGGTGGTCGTGCAGGACGGCCTTGGGGAGGCGGCGGATCACGTCGGCGTCTACGCGCGTAGCAGTCATGGCGGGTCTTTCCTTGAGCGGGGCGATTCGAAGCGGCGGTGGAAGCTCAGCCGGCGGGCTGGAGCAGGTCCCAGCGGTTGCCGTACAGGTCCTGGAAGACGGCCACGGTGCCGTACGGCTCGTGCCGCGGCTCCTCCAGGAAGGTCACGCCGGCGGCGGTCATCCGGGCGTGGTCACGGGCGAAGTCGTCGGTGTGCAGGAAGAAGCCGACTCGCCCGCCGGTCTGGTCGCCGATCCGGGCACGCTGGTCCTCGCCCTTGGCCCGGGCGAGCAGCAGACCGGTTCCCTGTCCTTCGGGGCCCGGCTCGACGACCACCCAGCGCGAGCCGTCGGGGCGGGGGGCGTCCTCGACGAGCCGGAATCCGAGGGCCTCGGTGTAGAAGCGGAGCGCCTCGTCGTAGTCGTCGACGACGAGGGTGACCAGGGCGACGCGTCTCATCGGGACCTTTCGGTGAGTGTGGTTGACGGGTGAGGTTATACGTAAAACTTCGTGGACGCCAGTCACCTCTTGGAGCGTCCTCGAAGGGGTGGGAGGGGGCCGGGGCCGGAGGGCCGCTCAGGCTCGCTCGTCGCCCTGCGCGACCTCGACGCGGTGGTGGAAGTCGATCATCCCGGTCGCCGAGGCGACGCACGAGACGCTGGCGCAGGCGATCACCAGGGCCGCGATCCAGGCGGCCGCGCGCGGCGAGTCGCGCCGGTCGGACAGCAGGGCCCGGACGCGCAGCGGAACGGGGCCGGTCGTGGCGGCGGGGAGGAACGCCGGCCGTACGGCGGGCGCGGCCTGGCCCGCGAGGGCCGCGCGGGCGATGGCGCGGGCGGCCAGGCGCCGGTCGCCGACGGCGTCGGCGGCAACCTCGTCGGCGGCGCGTTCGGCCGCGAGCCGGATGCTCTCGCGGACCGGGCGCAGCGCGGGGTGGCAGTGGGCCGCGAGTTCGGCGGCGGCGAGGAAGTAGTGGTGGCCGCCCGCGTTGTGCGCCCGCTCGTGCGCGAACAGCACCTCGCGTTCGTCGGCGTCCAGGGTGCGCAGCATCGCGGTGGTGACGACGATGCGGTGCGGGCGCCCGGGCAGCGCGTACGCGTCCGGGTGCGGCGAGTCGACCACGCACAGGTCGCCCGCGGCGGGACCGCACCCGGCCGCCGTGCGCGCCACGCGGAGGGCGCGGCTCTGCCGCAGCACCGAGCGCACGAGCGTCCAGGCACCCACCGCGAGGGCTCCTACGGAGGTGGCGGCGGCCGGGGCGACGAAGAGGTCGGAGGCGGTGCGCAGCGGGTGGACGAGTTCGCCGAGGGCGGCGAAGACCGGCAGCTTGAGCAGCCCGGTGAGGACGAACGCGCCGAGCGCGGTCACCGAGCAGCCCGCGAGGACCACGGCCGCGGCGGTGATCGTCCAGAGCGCGGCGGCGGGCGCCAGCCGGTCCAGGGCCCGCCGGGCCAGCGGCGGCAGGGCGCACGGCAGCAGGAGCGGCAGAAGGAGCAGGGCCGTCATCGCTCCCCCGGTTCCAGCAGGTCACGCAGGACGCGCTCGTCGTCGGGGCTGAGCTGGGCGACGAAGCGGGCGAGCACCGTCTCCCGGTCGCTGTCCCGGTCGAGCTCGGTGTGCATCCGGCGGGCGGTGAGGCCCTGGGCGTCCTGCACGGGGACGTAGGCGTAGCCGCGGCCCTGGCGCTGCCGGTCCACGATCCCCTTCTCGTGCAGGCGGGACAGGATCGTGGTCACCGTGGTGCGCGCCAGGCCCGCACCGAGGCTGAGCTGCACCTGGCCGGGCGTCTGGGGCGCACCGGCGGCCCAGAGCGCGGCCATGACGCTCGCTTCGAGCTCACCGGCCGGCCGGCGTTCGTCCTTCGCGTCGGTCATCGGAACGATCCTCACCCCGTCTTCGTCTACAGTCCAGTAGACCGCCTGGCCGATTGTAGTCACCCGGGCGCACGGCCCGGTCAGCCGTCGGTGCGCAGCCGGTCGAACAGGTCGAAGAGGTCGTGACCGGCCAGGGCGTCGCGTTCGGCGCGCTGGGGCGGGGACGCCGCAGCGGCGCGCGGTCCCTTCGGTACGAGGGCCAGCACCTCGGAAAGGGCCCGCTCCCCGACGTTCTTGGGGTCGTACCCCTTCTTCAGGTCGTACGCGTCCGGGTCCGCGACGAAGGCGAGGGTCGCCGCCGCGAGCACCCCGGGCACGTCGTTGCGCCGGGATCCCGTCCCGGCGAGCAGGTTGCGGCTCGCGTCGTGCAGTTCGGCCGGGCGCCGCAGGCCCAGCAGTGCGGGCAGGGTCGCGCCGCCCAGTTCCTCGAAGCCGGTGCCGGTCAGGGCGTCCACCACGGCCCGCGCCTCGGCGTCGTGCGCGGCGCCCGGCAGGCCGGCGCTCTCGCCGTCGGGGAGCGCGGCCCGGCAGACCAGCACCCGCAGCGCGAGCGGCGGGTACTCCGCGCTGCCCCCGGCGGCCGCCGGATGGGCGGCGAGCACGTCGATCAGAGCCCATGCGTACGCCACGCCGCAGGCCAGCGTCGCGCACACGTCCGCGAACACCTCGCCGACCCAGCCCTCCCACACGGCCAGGCGCTCCGGCACAAGCCGCGCGTGCTCGCGCAGGCGCGTGCGCAGGGGTTCGGTGAGGCCGAAGTCGTCCTCGATGTGGTGGCCGGTCTCGTGGGCGACCGCGAGCAGCGAGGGCAGGTGGTGGCTCGCCGACCAGGGGATGCCGATCACGGGGAACGGCAGGTGCCGGCTGGCCCGGCGGCCGGCCATGGTGCGCTGGCGCCCCGACGGCAGCAGCTCCTCGAAGTCGCTGCCGCGTGCGGCGGCGAAGGGCACGGGATGGCGGTTGAGGAAGGTGAGCGGGGGCTCGCGAAGGGCCGGGCGCGGGGCCGCCGCCCGCCGCACCGGATCGTAGACGGCCCAGGCCAGCTCGTCGGCCACGTCGAGGAACCGCCGCTGTCGGGGCATGTGCCGCATGGCCCACTTGCCGCGGAAGAAGTCCCACAGATGGTGCAGGTCGAGGACGAGTTCGGGAGCCCTGTCCCGCCGCTCGGCCGCGGGCATCCCCCCGAGCCGGCCGAGGGCGGCGGAGACGACCCGTACCGCGCTCTCGATCTGCGACCGGTGCTTCTCCATCGGGCCCCGGGCCTTCGCGGCCTCGGCCCAGTCGGCCAGCTCCGCCTCCAGCCCGGCGAGCAGATGCCGCACCTCGGCCTCGCGGCGTGCGGGATGTCCGGGGTCGACGGTCAGGCCCCCGGTCGTCGAGACATCGCTCATGAGCTCGTCGGCTCCGGTTCCGGGTCGGGTTCGTAGGCGCGCAGGGCCGCGGGGCTGGCGAACAGCGAGACGCAGAGGTGTTCCAGATGGTCCTCGCCCCAGGAGGCGAGGCCGTCCGCGGCCCGGGCGAGGCCGCGCAGCTCCTCGTACGTCCGCAGCAGCGGCGCGTCCGCCCGCACGGCCCGCGCCACCAGGCTCGTCTGGGCGCTCCTGGCGCCGCCCAGCAGTCCCACTCCGAGCACGGCGGGGGCGTGTCCGGAGGAGAACAGCGACGCCGCGAACAGGTTGCGCAGCATCAGTTGCAGCGGGATGTCGGCCGCCGATCCGGGGCGGGGCGGGTCGAGGACGACCAGCGGCTGGGCGCCGGGGTCGAACTGCCGCAGCCAGGCGATGAGTCCGTCCGGATCCAGGTCGGCTCCCGTGACCGTGCGGCTCAGCCGCTCCCGGGGGCTGAGCTCCCCGTACGACAGGTCGAAGCAGGGAGTCGTGCCGCCGCGCAGGCGCAGCGGAGCGCTCACGTGGAGGACGGCGGGAGGCTGTTTCAGCCGCGGGAGGCTGCCGGGCGACCGGAACTCGCGGACGGGCACCCCGTGCGCCGTATAGGCGCCGACGACCGAGCGCGTGGAGGCGTACGCGGAGGCCGCCAGCGTGCGGTTGTCGGAGGGGGGATCGCAGGCGACGACCACGGCGCTCGGCCCGCTCTGTTCCCTGGCGCGGCGCCGGTAGTTCCGCATCAGTACGGCCGCCGCCAGCGCCGCGTCGACCACGCCGAGCGGGCCCAGACCGAGCAGGGCACCCGCGGCGGCGAAGAGCGCCCCCTGGGAGAGCGAGCCCCAGACGCCGTCGGTGACCACCTTGGTGACCGACTGGGTGTTGAGGGCCGCCTGTACGGCCCGGACGTCGGCGGTCTCCGCGGCCCGGGGCAGGGTGCGGTACACGGGCACCCCCTGCTCGTGCCGGAATTGGAGTTCCCAGGGGAACGCGTGCGACCAGGGCTCGTCCGCCTGCACCTGCGCGCAGCGGACCGGCGGACCGCCCGTTGACTCCCGCGAGAGCCGCACCCCGTTGTCGTACGCGACTCCCAGCCAGTTCTCGGCCAGCGCGTGGGCCGCGTGCACGAGGGGGGAGGGACTCCCCCACCCGGGGAGCACGCGGTAGACGTGCTCGTGCTCGGGCCGGACCACGACCGGCAGGAACGAGGAGGGCGGGACCGGCTCCCGCGCCGGGTAGCCGAGCACCTCCGACATGCGCTGCGCGGCCCGCAGGACGGACAGGTCCTGGTTCTCCTCGCCGGTGGCGCGCAGGACGGACTGCGCCCAGCAGGAGGGCCGCTGCACCTCGCTGAGGTGCTCGGCGGCGCTGTGCAGCAGCGTCCGTCGGGCCTTCGTGTCCGGTTCCGTCGAGGCCGTCAGCCAGGTCGCGGCGGCGCGCAGCAGGGGCGGTGCCGCCTCGACGTCGCGGCGCAGGGACCGGCTGAGGTCGCCCTCCGGCGCCCCGCCGCAGCGGATCTGGGCCCGGGCCCAGCGCCATCGGGGCAGCGGGTCGTCGCCGGCTGCCTCGCACAGCGCCGGATAGGCCCGCGCCACCAGTCGGGCGGCCTCCTCGGGGCGCCCCGACACCCGCTCGAACTCCGCCAGGCGGGTCAACCGCACGTAGTGGTCGAGATCGGGGCTCTCGGTGTGCAGCAGCGGTTCGAACAGCGGTCGCAGCAGGTCGAGTTCGGGCCGTGGCTGCCGCTCCGGGGTGCGGCACAGGCTCAGTCCGAGGAGCGCGGCGACGCGTGCCGTCGGCGCCTCCACGGCGGAGAGGGCGTCCGCCAGTTCGGGGGCCCGGCCGGGATCGGCCAGCACGGCGGCCACTCCCCCCTCCAGCAGGTCCTTCTGCGAGCCGCGCGGAACGGTGAGCAGCGAGTCGTCGGGCACCTCGAAGCCCCGCTCGGCGAGTGTGTGCCACAACAGCGCGGTTCGCACGGCGAGTTCGCCCGAGGTGTCCACGGCCCGCACGAGTTCGAGGGTCTGCGCCGCCCTGCGCAGGTCGCCCATTTCCTGCACGAGGTACTGGGCGTACAGCAGCAGTGACTGCGGATGGCCCTCGGGGTAGCCGAGGTCGGACCAGAGCGCGGCGGCTCGGTCGAAGGACCGCTCGGCCTCGTCCACCGACAGCAACTGGCCCTCGAACACCCCGCGTTGCAGCGCCGTCCAAGCCAGGCACCGGTACCGGGTGGCGTCGCCGATGTCCGCCAGTGCGACGCGGTCCGCCCGGTCGAGCGCGTCGAGGGCCAGCTTGGAACGGAAGAGGAACTGGTGGGCCTGCGCCTCGTACTGGAGCGCCTCGACCTGGTCGGTGGGCGGCAGCGCGGTCAGGTCGATGTCCCGCAGTGTGCGCAGGGCCGAGTACGGGGCGTAGGTCTGCAGTTCCACGCGGGCCAGGCTCAGCAGGGCACGGTTCTTGGTCGCCGCGTGCGCTCCCGCCAGGGTCTCCGCCGCCGCCACCTCCCGGTGCACCTCGATGGCCGCGTCGACCCGGCCCCGGTCCTCCAGGACGTGCGCCAGTTGCCGGGAGATCGCGGCCTCGTCCGCGACGCGGCCGCTGGCCCGTGCGCGCGACATCGCGTTGCGGAAGGTGGTCTCGGCCTCGGGGTCGTTGAGCTGGGTCTGGATGGTGGCCAGGATCATCTGCAGGCCCTCTTGGATCGGAGCCGGGAGCTCGCTCTCCAACAGGGTGCGGATCAGCTCGGACGCCTCCTCGTGCTGCTGCCGCCCGACGAGGACCAGGGCCCGCAGCAGGGTGTCGGCCCCGCGCAGGTCGATCGGCTCGTCCGACTCCGCGGCCAGTCGCTCGACGCGGGACAGATGGCGCTCGATCTCGCTCCAGGCCGGATCCGAGGAGTTGGCCAGGGTGAGGAGGAACAGCGGGGCGACGCCCGAGGAGTGGTTCGTCCGGCCGCGCAGGACCGCCATCACCGCGCCGAGGTGGGCCAGGACCACCGTGCGCCGGGCGATGAGGGGCTGCCCGTCGGCCCGCGGTCGGGGCCGGCCCCCCTCCAGGTACTCGTCGCCGAGCAGTTCCTCGCACAGCTCCCGCATCAGCTCCGGATCGTCCCCGTCGTACGACGCCGAGAATGCCTCCCGCCACCGGCTCTCCGCGTTCGGATCACCCGCCTGGAACCGGTGGTAGGTGGCCTCCTTGACGTACGCGCCCCACTGCTCGGGATCCGATTCGGCCAGGGCGTCGAAGTGGGCGGCGAAGGCGTGGTGGAGCTCCTCGAAGACCTCGTGGCCGGAGATCAGCAGCCGCATCGGCGCCAGGACGTTGATGTGGAAGACGACGGTGTCGTCGTCGCCCGCGTGCCGGGAGACCCAGGAGGACCTGGACGCGTAGGCGAGGAGCCGCTGCCAGGTCCGCTCCAGGTCGTCGTCCGTCGGCTCGGCGGCGGTGAACGGGAAGACGTCCTCCCTGCCCCGCAGATGGTGGGCGTCGAGGCGCGGATCGTCCACCTCGGACCGGTCGGTGATGCCCTTGGCCAGCCAGGAGCGCATGACGGTGCGTACGTCCTCCTTGCGCAGGCGCCTGGGGATCACGCCGTACCGCAGCAGCCAGCGCACCCCGGGGTCGTCGATGCGCTGCACCACCCGCTCGATGAGGTAGCGCACCAGCGGCTCCTCGCAGGAGGCGAGTTGCTCGGCGGTGATGTCGGGGTCGTGCTCGATGAGGTCGGCGAGCAGGGCCAGCGCGAAGGGGAGCCCGCGTGCCTTCTCCGTCGCGACGTGCACCAGGCACCGGTCCGTGATGCCACGCATGCCGGTCAGGTACTGGCGGGCCTGTACGGGGCTGAACGGCCGCACCTGGACGTGCTTGACGTCCCTGCTCGGGAAGGCGCTGAGCGCCTCGGGGATGCTGGTGCGCAGGTCGTGGCGGCCGGCCAGGATCAGGCGGAGTCCGCGGCAGCGCTGCAGGAGCGAGCCGAGCATCCGCAGGAGCCGTTCGGTCTCGGGGTGGCCGTGCAGCAGGAGTTCCTCGGTCGTGTCCACGACCAGGACGGCCGGACGGCCGGCCAGGGCCGGGTTGAGACGCTCGGCGAAGGCCGCGAGGAGTTCGTTCTCGACCGCCGCGCTGTCGAGGCGGTCGACGGCGCTCGCGACCTCGCGCGCGGTCTCGGAGGGCCGGCGGTCCAGCAGGATCCGGTAGACGCCGTAGCCGGCGAGGGACTCGAAGAGCCGTCCGGGCAGCCGGCGGCCGAACTGTTCGGCGATCTCCAGCAGCAGGAGCCAGGGATGACGCCCTACGGAGTGCGGGTTCACGACGTCGAAGTCGATGCGGGCGCACGGGACGTCACGGGGCGCGGGCACGCAGTACCGGGCCACCAGCCAGCGCAGCAGCATGGTCTTGCCGGCGCCTCCGGGGGCGTGCACGTGCCAGACCCGGCGCCGCCCGGAGAGCAGCCGGTCGGCGTCGGCGGCCACTCTCGCGGGCTGCAGGAACTGGGCGGAGCGGGCGTAGTCGGCCGCCCAGTGGTCGCGGGCCCGCACATATCCGGCCCGGTCCATGCCGAGTTCGGCGATCGCGGGGAGAACGAACGGCAGCCGGTCGGCGTCGCCGAGGATGTCGACGAGATCCTGGCAGGCGGCGAAGTCGCGGCGGGCGTCGGCCGCCGCGAACCGCTCCTCGAAGAGGGCGACGGCCTCGTCGGGTTCGGGCAGCAGGAGGTGCCGTACCGCTTCGGCGTGGTCGCCGTCCGCGCGGCGGCGCTCGCCGATCGCGCGGTCGAGGGCCAGCAGTCCGGCGGGGGCCGCCTCACCGTCGGCGCCGTCACTGATCCAGTCGAGGAAGTACGCGCTGCGGTCGGTCTCCGACAGTGTGTACGTCCCCGGCACCCCGACCACGGGCTCCACCGCGCGGGCGCCGACCAGTTCCGTCAGGGCGGGCGGCTCGTCCCGCCCCGGCCCGGCGGCGGTGTGCCGCAGGACGTCCTCGTACAGGGCGGCGTCGAAGGAGCGTGCCACGGCGCAGGCGCGCAGCACGGGGGTCCAGTCCGGCGGGCGCAGCGAGCGGGTGATGTCCTCCAGGCTCTCGCCGGCGGCGAGTCGACGGGTGAGGTCCGCCAGTACGTCCGTCATCGGCCGGCTCCCTGTGGTCGCGCCTCGCGCCATTTCGGCAGGAGTTCACGGAGTAACTCGAAGGTCCTGACGCCGAAGTACGGGGTCAGCTGCTCGCGGTACATTTCGAGCAGGCCCTCGGTGCCCTCGTCGGTGGGAACGCCGAGGCGTCTCGCGTAGGCGCGGGCGAGCCGCATGAACTGGTCGCTCTCGAAGTCGCCGACGCTCACCCGTCCCAGCATGTGCGAGTCGGCCTCCGGGAGCACCTCGTTCAGCCAGGCGTCGCGGCCGACCACGATGAGCCGCAGCGGGGCGGCGTGACCGTAGGCGACGGGCGAGACCAGCCCCTTGTACAGGACGTTGACGAAGTCGCCCCGCATGATGGTCTCGGCATGGTCGAGCGCGATCACCATGGGCCGTCCGTCAGCGGCGGTCCTGAGCGCGTCGAGGAACGCGTCCATGATGTGCGTCTTGCGTTTGTCGTAGGGATCCCCGACCTCGTCGTCGAAGGCCAGCCAGGCGTCCTCGGCCGGTTCCGGCTCGCCGTCGCCCGGGGTGGCCGAGGCCGCCAGCCGGTTGAGTACGGCGTTGAAGGTGCCGAACGCGGTCTCGGGCAGCCGGCACAACTGGCTCGGGGAGGTGGCCTCCTGGCGGATCAGGCGAAGGACCGAGAGCCAGTCCTTGTGCCGGGTGGGCGGTCCGGCGGCGGCTGCGCCGGCGGGGTGGGTCAGCGGTTCCTTGAGGTCGACCGAGACGATGTGGTGCCCGCGCAGGAACCAGGTGACCAGGCACCAGTTGGTGAGCCAGGTCTTGCCCGTGTGCTCGCTGTTGGTCTGCGAGTGGCCGCCGATCACCAGGACAGGCCGGTCCGTGCCGCTCGGGGCGAGCGCCGGGTCGTCCAGCGCCCACCAGGCGCGCCGGCGTTCGTCGGTGCGTCCCACGAAACGGCGGAGCTCCTGGTACTGCTTGCACTGGTCGATGCCCTTGATCGAGCCGCCCGGTGGCGGGAGGTGATCGACGGGCAGGACCAGGCCGGGGGCGGTCCGGGTGAGCAGCACCGGCAACGCCCAGGACCCGCGTCTGGCCGGGCGTCTGGCGAGTTCGGAGCGGGCGGCGGCCACCGCGTCGTCCACGGCGCGGGCACAGCTCAGTTCCGCGTAGAACTTCTCCGCGAAGACGACCGCGGCGTCGGACTCGATGTCGTCCTGCATCGAGACGACGGCCCGGGTTCCCGCGTCCAGGAAGGCCTGGGCCATGCCGCCGATCAGGTCGGCGGGGTCGGCCTTGCCCGCGTGGCAGGCGTTGAGCACCACCAGTGGGGGCTTCCAGTCGGTCAGATCGGCGACGTCCCCCGCGGCGAGCAGCCATTCGTCGGGGCCGTCGCGGGTGTCCCCGGGGAAGACGACGACGGGACTGTCCGATCCCGGGCGGGGCATGCCGTGGCCGATGACATGCACGATGTGGGGGCGCAACTCGTCGATGTGCTCGGACAGTTGGCCCGCGTCACGCGGCGCGTCGAGGATCTCCAGGTAGGTGCGGCCCGGGGCGGACTCCAGGGCCCCGGATATCGCGGCGATCTCCCGTTCGGCCAGCAGCCGGTCGTCGTCGGGCGGCTGGCACACCACGACGAGCACGCGCAGCGGCCCGAGTTCGCGTAACTCCCCGGCGCCGAAGGGGTCGTCGTCGATGCCGCGTCTCCACAGGAGCTCCTGCCGACGCCACAGCCACTGCCCGCGGTGCCGCAGCAACTCCCAGGGCAGGCAGCGCAGTTCGAGGGGCTCGACGTCCAGCCGGACGCGCAGGGGCCGGCGCGCCGTGCCGCTCTTGCGCAGATCGGCCCAGTGCTCGTCCAGTCCTGTGCCGAGCAACGCCCCGTACAGCTGGTCGCCCGCGTGTTCCCGGTAGATGTCACCCACGCCGCGGTCGAAGACCGTCAGGAGGTCCTCGGTCCGCTCCAGGACTCCCAGAGGTGCGGCCCCCACCTCGCGGCCGTCCACCGAGAGGGTGACGGTGGTCCTGTCCGTGCCGTTCGCCGCGCCGACGAGCCGCAGGACCGCTTCCGTCGGCGTCTTCGCCGTGTCGTGTGCCATGGTGCCCCCCGTGGACCGCTAGTGCGTGGCGTCGTGGGGCGGCAGCGGCTGCTCGTCCGGCTCCACCGGTTCCAGCACGGCCTCGGGATCGTCCTGCGCCTCTTCCAGCAGGACCGGTGGTACGGGCACCTGCGCGGCGCCCCGTCCGGGCTGACGGGGGCCGTAGTCCTTCTTGACCTTGCCGAACCAGTTCTTGCGGAGGCGGACCACCCGGTAGAAGGGGGTGACGTCGGTCGCGAGCCACTCCAGACCGATGTGGCGACGCCAGGCCACGGCCGCGGCGGTCGTGACGTCCGCGAGGGTGGGCGTGCCGGGCCCCGCGCCCGCCTGGAAGCGCAGTTCGGCCTCGCTCGCGGCGTCCGTGGCGGTCAGGACGACGCCCGAGGCGGCGGTGACCACGTCGGTGACGGCGAGCAGGGTGTCGTCCCAGTCGTCCCACCCGCGGCCGACCAGTGCCGCGGCCAGGGCGCGGGTGTTCTCGACACCGCTCTCGGTCAGGCCGCGGTAGACGACGAGGGCGGTGTCACCCTTCTCGAAGCCGACGCGTGCGCCGAAGTCGGCGGCTGCCAGGGCGCTGAAGCCGTCCGCGGCGGCCCCGGCGGCCTTGAAGGTCACGGACGCGGAGCCCCGCGCGTCGTAGGTGTAGTCGTTGTGCGGGGTGCCCGGGCGGGCGGTGAAGGGGACGCCGTGGTCGGTGAGGCTGCCGGCGCTGCGGATGTCGCCGTCGGCGTTCTCCAGGACCTGTCCCAGCTCGACGCGCCGGGAGAGCGGCCAGGACACCCACCACTTCTTCCATACGTCGTCGACGGCATGCCGATACAGCTGGTAGGCGTCCTTCATGTGCGTCCCCCGCGTCGTGCTCTCCCCGTGTGGTCCCGGCAGCGTACTGCGCCGGACGGCGGCGGGTAACGGAACCGGTCAACTCCGTTACGCTGTGACGTTTTTGCTGCCGGGACCGTGCCGTGCGCCTCAGCCCAGCGGCTTTTCCAGCACCGCCTTGCGGTGGCTGAACGTCTCGATCGAGTAGCGGCCGTGGTAGCTGCCCATGCCGCTCTCCCCCACGCCGCCGAACGGCAAATCGGAAACCGTGAGATGGGCGAGCGGGAGGCCGTGGCCGAGGCCGCCGGAGGAGGTCTCGGCGGCGATCCGGCGGCGGGTGTCGTCGGACTCGGAGAAGACGTACAGGGCCAGGGGCTTGTCGCGGTCGTTGATGAAACCGATCGCCGCGTCGAGGTCCGGCACGGTGACGAGGGGCAGGATGGGGCCGAAAATCTCCTCCCGCATGACGGGCGCGTCGGGGTCCACGTCCGCGAGGACGGTGGGCGCGATGTACTTGCTCGTCCGGTCGCTGCCGCCGCCGACGGCCACCCGGCCCGAGTCGAGCAGGCCGCTGAGCCGGTCGAAGTGCCGTTCGTTGACGATCCGGCCGTACCCGGCGTTCGCCGCAGGGTCGGTGCCGAACAGGGCCTCGACGGCCCGGACGAGGGCGCGTTCGAGGGCGGGGGCGGTCTCCGGGTCGGTCAGCACGTAGTCGGGGGCGACACACGTCTGGCCGGCATTGAGGAACTTGCCGCGCGCCAGCCGGTCGGCGACCACGTCCAGGTCGGTGCCACGGTCGACGAACACCGGTGACTTGCCGCCGAGTTCGAGGGTGACGGGGGTGAGGTGCTCGGCGGCGGCGCGCATGACGATGCGGCCGACGGTGCCGTTGCCGGTGTAGAAGATGTGGTCGAAGCGCTCGGCCAGCAGGGCCGTGGTTTCCGGGACACCGCCCTCGACGACGGCGACCGCCTCCATGTCGAGGTACGCCGGGACGAGCCGGGCCAGCGCCGCCGAGGTGGCCGGGGCCAGCTCGCTCGGCTTGGCCACCACCGCGTTGCCCGAGGCGAGCGCGCCGACCATCGGGGCGAGCAGGAGCTGGGCCGGGTAGTTCCACGGGGCGATGACGAGGACGACGCCGAGCGGGTCGTACTGCGTCCAGGCCGTCGCGTCGTCGCCGAGGTGCGCCGGGACGGGCGCGGACTCGGGGCGCAGCCACTGGTCGAGGTGGTCGAGGGTGTGGTCGATCTCCCGGATCGTGAAGTCGATCTCGGTGCGGTACGCCTCGGCGGAGCTCTTGCCGAGGTCCGCGTGGAGCGCGGCCGCCAGGTCGGGGCCGCCCGCCGTGAGCATCTCGCGCAGGCGGCGCAGCTGGCCGGTCCGCCACTCGACGGGCCGGGTGCGGCCGGTGCGGAAGGTGGCGCGCAGCCGGGCCACGACGTCGGCGGGCTGCTCGGGGGTGGAGTGGTTCACGATGCCTCGCTGGTGATGCTGGAGCCTTACGGCTTCGGAGTACGAACAGTCAGATGTAAAGGCCAACCTTTCAGGAACGAAAATATATTTCCAGGCCCGGTCGAGCGCGCGGTACCGGGTCGTCGCGTCCACGCTCCCCGCCGCACCGGATCGGGAAGAATTCTCCGCATGACCATCGCAGCACACCCGCTCGTCTCCCGTGCCCGACGGCTCGCGGACGACCTGCTCGCCCCGCGGGCCGCTCAGGTCGACGAGGAGGGCGTGCCCGTGAGCCACATCGAGGCCGTCAGACGCGCCGGGCTGCTCGGGGTGAGCGCGCCGCGCGAGGACGGCGGGGCGGGTGCTCCCGAGGGAGTGGCCCGGGAGATCGCGGAGATCCTGGCGGGGGCGTGCTGCTCCACCTGGTTCGTGCAGACCCAGCACCACACGCCGGTGAAGTTGCTCGCGAAGTCCGAACTCCCCGTGCGGGGGCGCCTGTTGCGTCCGCTGGCGACCGGCGAGCTGATGGCCGGCATCGCCTATGCCCATGTCCGTCGGTTCCCCCGTGTGCCGGTGCGGGCCACGGCGGAGCGGGGCGGCTGGCGCTTCGACGGAACCGTGCCCTGGTACACCGGCTGGGGCCTGAACGACGTGATGCTGCTCGCGGGTGTCTGCGAGCGGGGCGACGTGGTGTTCGCGTTCGCCGACGCGCGCGAACGGCCGGGGCTGCGGCCCTCGCCGCCGATGCGGCTCGCCGCGCTCACCGCCGCCCGGACCGTGTCCCTGGAGCTGGACGGCCTGTGGCTGCCCGAGGAGTCCGTGGTGCTGCGCACCCCGCACGAGAGCTTCGCCCGGATCGACATCCCGCGCAGCACCAACACCTCCCCGGCCGTGTTCGGGGTGGCGTACGCGGCGCTGCGCGTCCTGGAGAACGCCCCGCAGGGCGCGGAGCCGGCGGCCGCGCTGCGCGCCGACCTGGACGAGGTGCGGCGGCGGGCCTACGCGCTCGCCGACCACCCCGTCCCGCACGAGCACATCGAGGAACGTCTGAGCCTCAAGACGCGGGCGTACGACCTGCTGCGCGCGGCGACCACCGCGGCGGTCGTGGCCGGCGGTGGGCGCGCCATGGACCTGCGCAGCCCGGCCCAGCGGCTGGCCCGGGAGGCGATGTTCCTGCTGATCCAGGGCCAGACGGCCGAGGTACGCCGGGCCCAGCTGGCCGCGCTGACCCCGACGCGGCAGAGCGGCGAGTCCTGGCCAGGTCCTGGCTAGGCGGCCTCCTCCTCGGCGGGCACCACCACGAGGAACGCGTCGGAGTTCAGGTCCATCACCACGGTCGCGGGCTCCCCCTCCGCCCGCCGGGCGGCCGCGTACTCCTCCGCCGGCCATGATCCGCGCGGAGCCCCCGCCGGAAACCGTTCCAACACCCTCGCGCTCATAGCGGTGATTCACCTCCGGCGTCGACGCGTGGCCGGTCCGCCCGGCCCGCCTCCTCCTCTTCGCCTGCCCCGGATCGACGCGGACATGTCCAGCTCAATTTCGGTCGTCGGCGGCGTGCGCATCCGCGCGGGGCGTCCGGGTGGAAGTGATCCATGGGGGACCCCGACACGGAGGATCCAAGACCCATGGAGCGGGACCACATGGAGCCGGACCACATGGCGCGGGAACAGACCCAGCCGGACCACAGGGCACGAGAATCCACCGAGCCGGACCACAGGGCACGGGACTCCATGGCGCGGGAGCACATGGCGCCGGACCCCACCGGCGCGGCGGGCCCGCTGTGTCTGGTGACGGGCGCCACCGGGTACATCGGGGGCCGGCTCGTGCCCGAGCTGCTCGCCGCCGGGTACCGGGTGCGCTGTCTGGCGCGCTCCCCCGGCAAGCTCCGCGACCACCCGTGGGCGGGCGACGTGGAGGTGGTGCAGGGCGACGTCACCGATGCCGTGTCGGTCGCCGAGGCGCTGCGGGGCGTCGAGGTCGCCTACTACCTGGTGCACGCCCTCGGCACGGGCCGCCGGTTCGAGGAGACCGACCGCCGCGCGGCACGGATCCTCGGGGACCGGGCCCGGGCCGCCGGCCTGCGCCGCATCGTCTACCTCGGCGGTCTCGCCCCGGCGCGGGTGCCCGACCGCGAGCTCTCGCCCCACCTGCGGTCCCGCGCGGAGGTCGGCCGCATCCTGCTCGACTCGGGCGTACCCACGACCGTCCTGCGCGCGGCCGTGATCATCGGCTCGGGCTCGGCCTCCTTCGAGATGCTGCGCTACCTCACCGAGCGCCTGCCCGTGATGGTCACCCCGAGCTGGGTGCGCACCCGCATCCAGCCCATCGCCGTACGGGACGTGCTGCGCCTGCTCGTCGGCAGCGCCCGCATGCCCGCCGACGTCAGCCGGGCCTTCGACATCGGGGGCCCGGACATCCTCACGTACCGGGACATGATGCTCCGCTACGCGGCGGTGGCGGGGCTCCCCCGTCGGGTGATCCTCCCCGTGCCGGTCCTCACGCCCCGGCTGTCCAGTCACTGGGTCGGCCTGGTCACGCCCGTCCCCGCGTCCCTCGCCCGCCCGCTGACCGAGTCGCTGCGCCACGAGGTCGTCTGCCGCGAGCACGACATCGCCGGGTACGTGCCCGACCCGCCGGGGCACCCCATCGGCTTCGACGAGGCGGTGCGGCTGGCCCTGCGACGCGTCCGCGACGCCGGCGTCACCACCCGCTGGACCTCCGCCGCGGTCCCCGGCGCGCCCAGCGACCCGCTGCCCACCGACCCCGACTGGGCGGGCGGCAGCCTCTACACCGACCGGCGCGAGGCGAAGGTCGACGCACCGGCCGGCGACCTGTGGCGGGTGATCGAGGGGGTCGGCGGCGACAACGGCTGGTACTCCTTCCCGCTCGCCTGGGCGGCGCGCGGCCGGCTCGACCGGCTGACCGGCGGGGTCGGGCTGCGCCGCGGCCGCCGGGACGCACAGCGGCTGCGGGTGGGCGACTCGCTGGACTTCTGGCGGGTCGAGGAGATCGAGCCGGGGCATCTGCTGCGGCTGCGCGCCGAGATGCGGCTGCCGGGACTGGCCTGGCTGGAGATGTCCGCCGAACGGGACGGGAACGGCGGCAGCCGGTACCGCCAGCGTGCCCTGTTCCATCCGCACGGGCTGCTCGGCCACGCCTACTGGTGGAGCGTCTCCCCCTTCCACGCCGTCGTCTTCGGCGGCATGGCCCGCAACATCGCCCGGGCGGCGGCCCGTGGCCCGCTCACCCCGAGGAAGGAAGGCGCACGCAGTCGTTGACAGCCGCATCCGCCGGGCCCGCCGGGGCGGAAGCAGCTCACCGTCAGCACCTGTCCCACCCGGAGCCGCCTCATGAACGTCTCGGTCGTCCTGTTCACCTCCGACCTGCGCCTGCACGACCACCCGCCGCTGCGGGCCGCCCTGGACGGGCCGGGGCGGCTGGTGGTGCCGCTGTTCGTCCGCGACCGGGCGGTGGACGACGCCGGCTTCGCGGCCCCCAACCGGCTGGCGTTCCTCGCCGACTGCCTGCACGACCTGGACGCGGAACTGCGCGAGCGCGGCGGGCGACTGGTCGTACGGTCCGGTGACGTCGTGGACGAGGTGGGCAAGGTGGCGGCCGAGGCGGACGCCGACGAGGTGCACATGGCGGCCGACGTCAGCGCGTACGCGCACCGCCGGGAGGCACGGCTGCGGCAGTCCCTGGAGGCAGAGGGACGCCGGCTGCACGTCCACGACACGGTGACCACGGCGGTCGCTCCCGGCGCGGTGACCCCGGCCACCTCCGACCACTTCGCGGTGTTCACGCCCTACTTCCGGCAGTGGTCGCGGCAGCCGCTGCGCAAGCCGCTCGGCGCACCCCGCGCGGTACGGGTGCCGGACGGCGTGGGGTCCGAGGAACTCCCCACCCGCACGGCGCTTTCGGGGCTGTCCGAGGGGCTCGTCCCCGGCGGTGAGACGGTGGGCCGGAAGCGGATGACCGCCTGGCTGCGCCGCGGTGTGGCGCACTACGAGGACCGGCACGACGACCTGGCCGGCGACGCGACCTCGCGCCTCTCGCCGCACCTCCACTTCGGGACGCTCTCCCCCGTCGAGCTCGTCCACCGGGCGCGCCAGGCGGGCGGTCCGGGCGCCGATGCCTTCGTCCGGCAGCTCGCCTGGCGCGACTTCCACCGTCAGGTGCTGTCGGCGCGGCCGAGCGCGGCCGGCGCCGACTACCGCACCAAACGCGACCGTTGGCGCTCCGAGCGGACGGCCCGGGACGACGTCGAGGCATGGCGGGAGGGCCGTACGGGCTATCCGGTCGTGGACGCGGCCATGCGCCAGCTCCGGTACGAGGGCTGGATGCACAACCGGGGCCGGCTGCTGGCCGCGAGTTTCCTGACCAAGACGCTCTACGTCGACTGGCGGGTGGGCGCCCGGCACTTCCTGGATCTGCTGGTGGACGGGGACGTGGCCAACAACCAGCTGAACTGGCAGTGGATGGCGGGCACGGGCACGGACTCCCGCCCCAACCGCGTCCTCAACCCCGTCACCCAGGGCAAGCGGTACGACCCGGACGGCGCGTACGTCCGGCGCTGGGTGCCCGAACTGGAGGGCGTCGAGGGCCCCGTGGTGCACGAGCCGTGGAAGCTGTGGGGCCTGGACCGCGCCGCGATCGACTACCCGGACCCGATCGTCGACCTGTCCGACGGGCTGGCCCGGTTCCGGCGGGCCCGCGAACGCGACTGAGGGGGCCGCGCGGGCGCACGCCGACGCCGCGCGGGCGCCTGGGGCACGGCCGGCTCGCCCACGGCACGGCCGGTCAGTGCGGCGGCGCGGCCCTCCGTGCCCCGGCCAGGGTGTCGATCGCGTCGCGCAGTGCCGTCGGGCGCAGCATGCCCCTCGCCGGTCGGCCGGACCAGCCCGGTCCGGCCAGCAGGACGGCGGGCCGCCGCCGCGCGCCCCGCACGCCCCACTCCGTGGCGGCCACGTGCTGGGCCAGGGGCGGGCTCGCCGTCAAGCGCGCCTGTGCCCACAGGACCACGGCGGCCGGCCCCAGCCGCCGGACCGCCGCCGTGAGTGCCTCGACGGGCACGGCGGCGCCGAACATCCGTGTGGGCAGCCCGAGTTCGCACAGTCCGGCGTTGAGCGCCTCCAGTGGCAGGGTGTGCTGCTCGCCGGGTACGCAGGCCAGGATCACCGGCCCGGGAGCCGTGGCGTCCGCCGTCGTCCCCGGCGGCCGGGTGTGCCGGCGCAGCACGGTGGAGACGTGCCACGACAGGAGGTGCTCCACCTCGACGTAACGGTCCCCCGACGAGGCCCATTTGCGTCCCACGGCGTGCAGGGTCGGCACCATCACCTCCTGCCAGGCGACGGTGACGCCGTACTCGGCCACGGCGCGGGTGAGCTGCTCGTCGACGGCCGCGGCGTCCAGGCGCACGGCGGCGCGGGCCAGGCCCCGGCACTCCTGGCGCACGTCACCGAGCGGCAGGCCGCCCGCCGCCCGCGAACGCGGGGCCGGTCCGGCGCCCCTAGGGGATCTGTCCGCCCCGGACGGTCCGTCGGGTGTCCGTGCGGCGGGCTCGGTGCCCTCCTTCGCCGCGCGGGCCGCCTCGGCGGGTGGTACTCCCGCGGACGTGAGCCGGCACATCGTCTCCAGCTTCGCCACGTCCCGGGGCGTCCAGCGCCGGTGCCGGCCGTCGGCGCGCTCTGCGGGTCCGAGGCCGTAGCGGCGGTCCCAGGTGCGCAGGGTCGTGGGCGAGACGCCGAGCCTGCGGGCCAGGGCACCGGTGGTCAGCCCGGCGTCGCCGGTGGGGGCGGCGGGGCCCGGCCCGGACCGCTCCGGCTCGTTCACCAGCGCGTACTCACCCATACACCGACTATACGACGCAGAATCGACGCAAGTTGAGGCATTGCCTCACGCGCTCGCACGATGGCGACAGCGTCCCACGTGAGGAGCCGTGATCATGACGCCCTGCCGGGCCGCCCCCGCGGACCCACCGCCGTACGCCGTCGCCACGACGTCGCCGTGGGCCCCGGCCGAGGAGTCGTTCGCCGACGAGGAGATCGCCCGCGGTCTGGTCGCGGGCGAGGACGCCTGTCTGACCGCCGCCTACCGGCGCTGGTCCGGGCTGGTGTTCACGCTGGCCAGGCGTTCGCTGGGGGACGACGGCGAGGCGGAGGACGTCACCCAGCAGGTGTTCCTCGGCGTGTGGCGCGGGCGGCACGGATACCGGCCGGAACGCGGTCCGATCGGCGCCTGGATCGTCGGCATCACCCGGCGCAGGATCGCGGACGCGCTGACCGCGCGGTCCCGGCGCGGCGACCTGGTCACCGCCGCCGGGTCGGCCCTCGACACCGGGGACGCCCGGACCGGGCAGCCCGAGGACGCGCTGGACCGCGTGCTGGTCCGGCACGAGCTGGCCGGGCTTCCGGCGGCCCAGCGGCGGGTGCTGTGCCTGGCCTTCTACGAGGACCTGACGCAGCCCCAGATCGCCGCCCGTACGGGCTGGCCGCTGGGCACGGTGAAGAGTCACGCGCGGCGCGGGCTGCACCGGTTGAGGAGTCGCCTCGAACAGCAGACACAGGCGGAAGAACATGCGTACGCGAACGCTTGAGCCCCACAGGAGCACGAATCCGACGCAGAAGCGATGCAGAGATGGATACCACCGATCCCGTACCGCCTCTGTATATAAGAGCGGAATAAGGGCAGAATGGGTGGATGCGGCGTTTACGGTGCCGCAGCAGACGCGGTCAGGCCTGCAAGTCAAAGGAGACAGCCATGGCCAACGTCTCTCCCAGACACGACATAGCGAGCCACCCCGATGTCTCCGAAATGCGGGCACGCTACGCCCGTATGCTCGACGGTCGTGATGTAGCGCTCGTGGACGGACCGGTGTTCCTGCTCGGTCTGTACTGCGCGGCATCCCCGTGGATCCTCCACTACACGGCGAGCCAGCCGGCGCTCGCCACCCACAACCTGATCATGGGTATCGCGATCGGCCTGCTGGCCCTGGGATTCACCACCGCTCCGGCTCGGATGTACGGCCTGAGCTGGGCCATGTGTGCCCTCGGCGTCTGGATGATCATCGCGCCATGGATCGTCGGCACCAGCCCGGACACCGGCGTCATCCTCAACAACGTCATCATCGGCGCGCTGGCCGTGGTCCTCGGGTTGCTGTGCGCCATGACGGCGGCGAAGGCCACCCCCATGGCCCCCATGCCATAGAAGAGAACAACGAGGAAAGGAAAAATTACCGCGAGGCCGGTGCGCGAAAGCGAACCGGCCTCGCCGTGTCCGGACGACGTTCCTGCCTCGCCGCAGCCGGTCGGCGTTCCGGCCCCGCCGCGGCCGCTCAGTGCGCCGGCACCTGCCACGGTGCCTGCGGCATCGGGTTGTCGGTCTCCAGGATCGACTTGAGGTTGGACAGCACCGCCGGCCAGCCCTGCGCCACGTCCGCGCGCTCCCCCTCGTCGCCGAGGTCCTCGTGGGTGACGGTCAGGCGGACGATGTCCTCGTGCGGCCGGATCTCGAAGGTGACCCGGGAGTACTTGTCCTCCTGCCCCTCGGTCTCGGGGGACGTCCAGGTCGTGACCAGGCGGGTCGGCGGTTCGCTCTCGACGACGGTGCCGACCACGTCGGCGATGCCGGAGCCGTCGGTGCGCAGATGCTCCCAGCGGGAGCCGGGCTTCCAGTCCGAGACGTTGCTGTGCCCCCAGTAGACGGCGGTGAGCTCCGCGTCGGTGAGCGCCTCGAAGACCTTCTCCGGGGTGCTCGCGATGTAGATGACGTAGACGAAACTCGGCTTGCCGGTCATGGCTTCCTCGGCTTGTCGCTTCAGTGCGCCGAGCGCGCGCAGGCGCGGGCGCTCGAACTTGTCGATCCACCTTTCCTGGATCTCGTGGAGCGGGACGGGGTTGAGGTAGTGCAGCTTCTCCCGGCCCCGCCGCACGGTGCTGACCAGGTTGGCGGCCTCCAGGAGGGCGAGATGCTGGGTCACCGACTGGCGTGTCATCTCGATGCGGCGGCACAACTCACCCAGCGTCTGGCCGTTCTGCTCGTGCAGCCGGTCGAGCAACCGTCTGCGCGTCTCGTCGGCCAGCGCCTTGAAGACCTTGTCCATCCCGCTGTCGTCGTCCTCTGATCGCACACTCGAAGTTATGCAGTCGATTACTTGCATGTCAAGCCGGGTGGCGGCAGAAAGGGCCGTCCGGGCCGGACGTGTGTCCGGCCGGGACGGCTTCGCGAGCGACGGGGACCGCGGCGCACCGCGGGACGGTCGAGGTCAGGCGCCGGCGGGCTCCGTGTCCGGCGTGGGCGCGGTGAGGAACTCCTCCGTGATCTCCCTCGGCCCGAACGGCCACACCTTCTCCAGCCGCGCCCAGACGACGAAGGCCACGCAGCCGAGGGCCACCCAGGCCAGGGACCACTCGATGGGGTGGCGGCCCGGGGAGTTCTTGTCGGCGTAGCCGTAGATCACGCACCAGCCGACGAAGGCGACGACGCTCGGGAGGGGGTAGAGCCACATGCGGTAGGGGCGGCGCAGGGTCGGCTGTCGTTTGCGCAGGACGGACAGGGCCACGATCTGGGCCAGCGCCTGGACGATCACCATCACCGTGGTCAGCAGCTGGATCAGGGTGGCCAGGTCCGTGTGGCGGCCGATCAGGAAGCCGATCGCGGTGATCACACCCATCGTCGCCAGGCCCAGCATCGGGAAGCGGTGGCGGGGGTGCAGCTTCTCGTAGGGGCGGAAGAAGACGCGGTCGCGGGCGGCGTCGTAGGGCACCCGCGAGCCGCCGAGGAGTCCGGTGAACACCGAGGCGAACGCCGTGATCAGGATCAGTACGGTCACCGTGTCGGCGGCGCCCTTGCCCCAGGTCTTCTCCAGGACCGCCGAGGCCACCGAGGTGGCGGCGATGTCGTCCGGGTCGGTCATGCGCTGCCAGTCGATGACGCCCAGCGTGCCGATCTGCAGCAGCAGGTAGATCGCCATGATGCCGAGGATCGAGAAGATGATGGACCGCGGCAGCGTCCGGCCCGGGTCCTTGATCTCGGCGCCCATGTAGGCGGTCGTGTTGTAGCCGAGGTAGTCGTAGATGCCGATGGTCAGGCCCGCGGCGAAGCCGAGCCAGAAGTGGTTCGAGGTCAGGTCGAAGGCGCGCGCCGGGTAGGTGAAGGCCAGGTCCGCGCTGAAGTCCGTCGCCGCGGCGACGATCACCAGGAGCACCGAGGCGATCATGACGGCCCACATCACGGCGGTGATGCGGGCGATGTGCTCGATGCCCCGCCAGAGCAGGATCACGACCAGCGCGATGACGCCGAGGCCGATCAGGTCGCCGGGGGTCCGGCCCAGGTCGGGGGCGAGATAGCCGAGGTACTGGACGAAGCCGACCACGCCGGTGGACATGATCAACGGGATGAAGAGCATGGCCGTCCACACGAACAGGAACGGCATCAGCCGGCCCGTGCGGTACTGGAAGGCCTGGCGCAGATAGACGTAACTGCCGCCGGAGCCGGGCATCGCGGCGCCCAGTTCGGCCCAGACGAGGCCGTCGCAGAGCGCCAGCACCGCGCCCGCGACGAACCCGATGACCGCCTGGGGGCCGCCGAACGCGGCGACCATCAGCGGGATCGTCACGAACGGACCGATGCCGCACATCTGGCTCATGTTGATGGCGGTGGCCTGGAAGAGGCCGACGCGACGGACGAAGCCACCCGAGGGTGGCGGACTACCGGACATTGGGGGCTCCTGACGCGTTGCACGGCGAGGTCTGCCGGAGGAGGCGGGATGGCCGATAAAGTTAAGGAGCCTTACTAGATGCGTCAAGTATGCGACAGGAATACGTGAGAATGGTGCGATGCCCGCCAGCGACGCCATAGAGCAGCACGAACAGCCCTGGAGCCGTCAGCGGCTGCGCAGCGCCAACGAACGGCTGCTCCTGGACCGGCTGCGGGACCACGGCGCCGCGTCCCGCGCCCAGCTCGCCCGGGAGACCGGTCTGTCCAAGCCGACGGTCTCCAGCGCGCTCGCCTCGCTGGAGGCGGCCGGGCTCGTGCACGAGGTGGGCACCCACGCCCCCGAGCGCGGGCGGGTCGCCGTCCTGTACGCCCCGGACCCGGCCGCCGGTTACGCGCTCGGCATCGACATGGGCCGCAGCTGGCTGCGGGTCGCGCTCGCCGACCTGGACGGCACGGTGGTCGCCCGCTCCGACGTGCGCAACCCCGCTCGCGGCGCGGACGCCCTGACCGACCTGCTCGTCGGCACCGCCCGGCAGGTCGTGGCCAACTCCGGGGTGGACCCGGCGCAGGTGGCGCACGGGGTGGTGGGCACGCCCGGCGTCTACGACGAGAAGCAGCGGCGCGTGAGGTACGCGATGCATCTGCCGGGTTGGGGCCGCGCGGGGCTGCTCGACCGGCTGCGCGCCGAGCTCGGCATACCGCTGGAAGTGCACAACGACGCCAATCTGGCCGCCCTGGGCGAGTACACGTTCGGGGTCGGCGCGGGCAGCCGGCTGTTCGCGTACATCCTGATCGGGACCGGTCTCGGCATGGGCGTCGTCAGCGAGGGGCGGCTGTTCACGGGCGCGCACGGGCTGGCCGGGGAGATCGGTTTCCTGCCCTGGCCGGGGCAGCTCAAGCCGGAGCGGCTGGAGGACGCCGTGTCGGGGGTGGCCGTCGTCGAGGCGGCGCGCCGGTTCGGGATGAGCGGGCAGCTCACCGCCAAGGCCGTGTTCGACGCGGCCCGGCAGGGCAACGAGGCCGCGGTCAAGGCGGTGCACCTGGAGGGCGAGCGGATCGCGCACACGGTGGCGGCCGCCGCGGCGGTGCTCGACCCCGATCTGGTGGTCCTGGGAGGCGGGGTGGGCCACAGCGTGGACCTGCTGCTGCGGCCGGTCCGGGAGCATCTGCGCACGCTCACCCCCCTGCGCCCGAAGATCGCGCCGAGCCGACTGGGTGAGGACGCGGTCCTGCTGGGCGCGGTGGCGACGGCGTTGGGCACCGCGCGGGAGATGGTGTTCGAGCACAGGACGGCCGTGTCCTGAACATCTGCCGCCGGGGCCACGGTGATTGACACCGCCCATCGGGCGGCCTAGCTTGAGGCAGGTTAGTAAAGTTTCCTAACTTTACGAGGCTGGAGACCGCTGTGTTCCCTCGCCCCGCCCCCAGGCGCCGCCTCGCCACCGCGGCCGTGGCTCTGGGCCTGCTCTGTTCGCTGTCCACCAGTGCCTGGGCCGGGTCCCGGGATCCGGCCCCGGCACGGGCGCACGCCCGGGTCACCCGCGTCCCCTCCGCCGCCGGCAGCAGCACCCCGCTGTCCGGCTACGCGATCCAGTCGACGGCGAAGGTCGGCGACTCCCCGGAGGCCGTCTCCTCCCCCGGCTATCCGGCGACCGGCTGGTACCCGGCCGGCCCCCGCTCCACCGTCCTCGCGGCACTGCTCGCGAACGGCCTGTACGCGAACCCGTTCTACTCCACCGACCAGCAGAAGATCCCCAAGGCCGACTTCCAGGTCCCGTGGTGGTACCGGACCGACTTCACGGTCGCCGACACCGCCGAGCGCACCTACCTCGACTTCAGCGGCGTGATCTCGGCGGCCGACGTCTATGTGAACGGCCGCCAGGTGGCCAAGGCCGCCGATGTCGCCGGCGCCTACACCCGGCACGAACTGGACGTCACCTCGCTGGTCCGGTCCGGCACCAACACGGTCGCCTTCCGCATCCGGCCCAACGAGCCGAACAAGAACCTCACCATGGGCTGGATCGACTGGCTCCAGCCGCCGCCCGACGAGAACATGGGCATCGTCCGGGACGTCCTGGTCCGCCGCGGCGGCCCGGTCGCGCTGCGCGACGCGCACGTGGTGAGCAAGCTGGCCGTCCCCTCGCTCGCCACGGCCGACCTGACGGTCAGGGCGCAGGCCCGCAACGACTCCGACGCCCCCGTCACCACCGAGGTCTCCGGCAGCGTCGCGGGAACGTCCTTCGCCAGGACCGTCACGCTCGCCGCGCACGAGACGAAGACCGTCACCTTCACCCCGGCCGACTCCCCCGGCCTGCACCTCACCTCGCCGCGGGTGTGGTGGCCGGCGGGCATGGGCGACCAGCCCCTGTACGGCCTCGACCTGACCGCGTCCGTCGCCGGCACGGTGTCCGACTCCACGCACGAGACCTTCGGCATCCGTGACGTGCAGGCGCCGCTGAACTCCGACGGCGCCCGCCAGTACCGGATCAACGGCCGCAAGCTGCTGATCAAGGGCGGCGGCTGGTCGCCGGACGAGTTCCTGCGCTGGGACCGGACCTATGTCGAGGACCGGCTGAAGTACGCACTCGACCTCGGCCTCAACACCATCCGTCTCGAAGGGCACATCGAGCCCGACGAGTTCTTCGAACTGGCCGACCGCCACGGCGTCCTGACCCTGCCGGGCTGGGAGTGCTGCGACAAGTGGGAGGGCCAGGTCAACGGGAGCGGCGAGTCCGGCGACAAGTGGACCCCGGCCGACTACCCGGTCGCCAAGGCGTCGATGGCCGCCGAGGCCGCCCGGCTGCGTGACCACCCGAGCGTGATCTCCTTCCTGATCGGCAGCGACTTCGCACCCGACGCGACGATCGAGAAGAACTACCTGGACGCCCTGCGGGCCGCCGACTGGCCGACCCCGGTGGTCTCCGCCGCCTCCGACAAGTCCTCGCCGCAGCTGGGCAGTTCGGGCATGAAGATGACCGGCCCCTACGACTGGATCCCGCCGAACTACTGGTACGCCAAGCGCGAGGGCGGGGCCACCGGCTTCAACTCCGAGACCAGCGCGGGCCCGGACATCCCCACCCTCGACACCCTGCGCCGGATGATGTCACCGGCCGAGCTGGACACGCTCTGGAAGAACCCCGGCACCAAGCAGTACCACCGCTCCCCGTCGCCGGTCTTCGGCACGCTGAAGATCTACGACAACGCCCTGGCCGGCCGCTACGGCGCCCCGACCGGCCTCACCGACTACGTGCGCAAGGCGCAGCTCGCGCAGTACGAGAACGTCCGCGCCCAGTACGAGGCCTACGAGCGCAACCAGACGGACGCCTCGAAGCCGTCCACCGGGGTGATCTACTGGATGTTCAACAGCGGCTGGACGTCCCTGCACTGGCAGCTGATGGACCGCTACCTCGACCAGGGCGGCGCCTACTTCGGCGCCAAGAAGGCCAACGAGCCGCTGCACATCCAGTACTCGTACGACAACCGCTCGGTCGTCGTGGTCGACAACCGGCACGGCTCCGCGACCGGACTGACCGCGCGGGCCACCCTGTTCAACCCCGACGGCACGCAGAAGTACGACAAGACCGTCACCGGGGTGACGGTCGACGGGGACGGGGCGCACACCACCGCGCTGACGCTGCCCGCGTCGGTGAGCGGGCTGTCGACGACGTACCTGGTCCGCCTGGTCCTGACCGACTCCTCGGGCAAGGAGGTGAGCCGCAACGTGTACTGGCTCTCCACCAAGCCGGACACCCTCGACTGGGCCGGCACCGACTGGTACTACACGCCGACGACGAGCTACGCCGATCTGAAGGGGCTGACGTCGATGGCCCAGGCGCCGGTGTCGGCGACCGCGACGACGACGTCGACGGGCTCCGCGGACGGGACCTCGACCACCACGGTGACACTGCGGGCCACGGGGGGCGCAAAGACCCCGGCGCTGCTGACGGACGCCCATCTGGTCGACGCGCAGGGCCGGCCGGTGCTGCCGGTGCGCTGGTCGGACAACCAGGTGAGCCTGTGGCCGGGCGAGTCGGTGACGCTGACCGCCACCTATCGGACGGCCGATCTGCACGGATCCGCACCACGGGTGAGGATCTCCGGCTGGAACACGCCGGAGACGACGGTCCCGGCGGCGTGACCCGGTGGGGCCCGGCCGACGAGGCCGGGCCCCTTCGGCGTCAGCTGACGTTGAGCGCCGTGTCGTCGAGGACGAAGGACGTCTGCAGGGTGGAGCCCTCGGTGCCGGTGAACTTCAGGGTGATGCTCTGGCCGGCGTAGCTCGCCAGGTTGAAGCTGCGCTGGGTGTAGCCGCCGGCGGCGTTGAGGTTGGAGTAGGTCGCCAGGGTGCCCAGGACCGTTCCGGAGCTGTTCAGGACCTGGACCTTGAGCGTGTCGTACGCCGTGCTGGTGCTGGTCTCCGCCGTGTCGACGTGCAGGTAGAAGCTGAGCGTGGCGGTGGTGCAGCCGGACGGGATGGTCACCGGCTGGGAGAGGGTGTCGGTGGTGGCGCTGCCGTACCCGTCCAGCCAGGCGTAGTACGAACCCGTACGCGCCGCCTCGCCGGTCGAGTTGGTGATGACGCCGCTGCTGGCACTCCAGGTGGTGCTGCCCGACTCGAAGCCGTTGTTGCCGAGCAGCTGGGCTGCGGTGCAGGTGGAGCCACCACCGCCTCCGCCGGTGCTGCCCGAACCGGCCAGCCACGCGGTGGCGTTGAGGGCGAGGGCCGCGTTGGTGGCGCCGGAGTCGTTCCAGCCGTCGTACAGGGTGTTGCCGGACTGGCCGGTGCCGTCGTCGATGGGCGAGCTGTCGCCCCAGAAGGCGACACGACCGCTGCCGAAGGTGCTGGTGAGGAAGAAGGCACCGGTGTTTCCGGAGTAACCGCTGCGGTAGAGAAGGCCCTTGACGGAGGAGTTGTCGGCGGGCTTGAGGGTGGCGGTGGTGCCGCTGGCGATCAGGCTCTTGGTGACCGTGCCGAAGGAGCCGTGCAGCACCGGGTCGGAGCTGTCGCTGATGGCGGCCGGATAGCCGGAGCTGATGCTCAGCGAGTCGATGGAGAAACCGAACGGGTCGGTCGAGTCGACGCTGTTGTTGGTCATCAGGTCGTTGAGGATCTCGACCGCGTCCTGGCCGTCGTTGTTGCGGTCGGCGCCGGTGTGGTCGGAGATCATGAACAGACCGCCGCCGTTCTTCACGAAGTTCATGATCGCCGTCTTCTCGGCGGTCGTGAACAGCGTGTTCGGCTCGGGCAGGACGAGCGTGTCGAAGTTCGACAGGTCGGTCGTCGAGGAGCCGCCGTAGCTGAGGCTGGAGCCCGAGGGCAGCGTCTTCAGGCTGTAGCCGCCGGTCTTCTGCAGGGAGACGCCCCAGGAGGACAGGGCGCCGGTCCAGTCCGTCTCGGCGGACGGGGAGGAGTCCTGGCCGAGCGGGTCGGGCTGGCTGGTGGAGATGATCCAGTCGGCGTTGCCGGCCGTCTCGGCATGGGCGTTGTCGAACAGGATGCGGTGCGTGGTGGCCGCGTGGGCGGGTGCGGCACCGGTGCCGAGCTGCAGGGCGGCTCCCGTGACGAGCAGCCCGAAGCCGGCCAGGGCCGTGGCGAATCTGCGGGGGGATCTTCTGGAACCGAGCATCCGGCGAACCTCCGTGAGCGGTGGGGTAGAGGCGGGGCGGGCGCCAAGTCTGCGCGCGTAGAACCTGGTTGAGCGTTCTACACGCGTCGATTGATTGAAAGGTACATGACGTGTCGGGTCGGTGAACAGAAAGTCCCGGCAATGACCGGAGCGGACTGGCCCCGGATTTCGGGGGCACATTGGATATCAGCGGGTACCGCGACGAAGAGGGGCGGAGATGGAAATCTCGGGCATCATCAGTGCCATCGTCATCGGCATCATCATCGGCGTACTGGGACGCCTCGTCGTCCCCGGCCGTCAGCACATCGGCGTCCTCTGGACGATCGTCGTCGGCATCGTGGCCGCGCTGCTGGGTTCGGCGATCGCCGCCGGGTTCGGGGTGGCCGACACCAAGGGGCCCGACTGGATCGAGTGGTTCATCCAGATCGGACTCGCGGCGGTGGGTGTGGCGTCCCTGGACCGGGCGCTGTCACGCCGCTGAACCGTCGGAAACACCACAAACGCCCTGCCGTTCGGGCGACACGGTGCGGGCCCGCCGACGCGGCTCCCCTCGACGTCGGCGGGCCCACAGCCTCGACCGAGCGCCGAACACGGGGGAGGAAGGGCGCTTGCGGGAGGCTGTCCCCCGGGGTCGTGGCGACCCCCACACCCTCAGGGTCGCAGCGCGGTGGCGTCGGCGCCTGGGCCAACAGGCCCTGCATACCGGGCCGTTGGGCCCCTTCGAGGGGGGCGGACGGCCTGCCGGGCTACGGCTCGTACACGTACGGCGTCGTCGTGCCCAGCGGCTGGAAGCCGAGGCGTTCGAGGATGGGGCGGCTCCGGGCGGACGCGTCGACCTGGAGGTAACGGTAGCCGAGGGCCGCGGCGGTGTGGGCGCGGTGGGCGACCAGGGCGCGGTAGAGGCCCCGGCCGCGCCACGCCTCGACGGTGCCGCCGCCCCACAGCCCGGCGAACCGGGCGCCCGGGATCAGCTCCAGGCGGGCCGCGGCGACCGGCTCCTCGCCGGCCAGCGCCACGACGGCGACGATTGTGTCCGGGTCGGCGGCGAGCCGGGCGAGCAGCCGGTGCCGCAGCCGCGTCCCGTCCGTGCCGAACGCCCTCTCGTGCACGTCCACCGCGAGGTCGACGCCCGCCGCGTCGGTGGCGGGCAGGAGGCGGACGCCGGCGGGCGGTCGTGCCTCGACGGTCAGCGTGCCCGTCTCGGCGATCATCAGCGTCTCCTCGGGCTCCGGCCGGAATCCCGCGGCGGTGAGCCGCGCGCCGAGGTCGTGCGGGAGGTCGTGGCCGTACAGCTTCCACTCGAAGTCGCGGCCCAGTGAGGTGAAACGGGCGATCTGCTCGGCGATCGCCCGGTCCGCGCCCGCCCGGTCCAGTCCCGACCAGACGACGCCGTTCCAGCCATGGGCGTCGGCGACCTGCCGCACCACGTCGCCGGTGCGCTCGATCCGGGCTCCGGGGCCGTCGGGCCGGGCGCCCTCGCGCATGTCGCGGTCGTACAGGGCGAGCACCGAGGCGTGATCCATGCGCTCACTCCAGCATCCTGGGCGGGCCCGGGCAACGGGATTACCCGTGGGCGCTCTTCCCGTCGGCCGGGCGTACCGCGGCCAGGTAGGCGCTCAGCCGGTCGTGGTTGCGGGCCAGGCAGTCGATGCGGGCCTGGATGCGGTCGAGGTGATCGCGCAGCAGCGCGGCCGTCCCGGGGGTCACGGACTCGGGGGGCGGATGGATCTCGCCGGGGCCACAGAGGTACGGCAGGATCGCGCGGATCATCTCCGTGGTGAGGCCCGAGTCCAGCAGTCCGCGGATCTGCTGGACGTCCTGGACGGCGGACTCGCCGTAGGCGCGGTAGCCGTTGCCGGTCCGCTCGGGGTGGAGCAGGTCCTGTTCCTCGTAGTAGCGCAGCAGCCGGGTGGGGACGCCGGTGCGGCGGGACAGCTCGCCGATCCTCATGGCTCCCTCCGGGGCCGCGCTTGACCTTCACACTGATGTGAGGCTCCGACCATGCTCGCATGTCCACCGCTTCCCGGGTCACGGGCACTCCCCTGCCCGCTCCGCTGCCGTGGCCGGGCCTCCTCGCGCTGTCGGCCGCGGCCTTCACCGCCGTCATGACCGAACTGCTCCCGGCCGGGCTGCTGCCGTCGATGGCCCCGGCGCTGCGCGTCTCCGAATCCCGCGTCGGCCTCCTGGTCACCGCGTACGCGGCCGCCTCCTTCCTGGCCGCCGTCCCGCTCACTGCGGCCCTGCGCGGGCTGCCGCGCCGACCGGTGCTCGTCGGCGCGCTGCTGGGTCTCGCCTGTGCGAACGCCCTGGTCGCCGTCTCGTCGTCGTACGCCCTCACGTTCGCGGCCCGCCTGCTGGCCGGGGCCATGGGCGGCACGCTGTGGGCGATGCTGGTCGGGTACGCGGCCCGGATGGTGCCCGCCGAGCGGCGCGGCCGGGCCATCGCGATCGTGCTGGCCGGCATCACCCTCGCCCTGTGCCTGGGCGTCCCCACCGCCACCGCGCTGGGCGGGGCACTGCCCTGGCGCACGGTCTCCGTTCTGCCGGCCCTGCTCGCGGCCCTGGTGGCGGGCTGGGTCCGATGGCGGGTGCCCGCCTTCCCGGGCGAACCCGCGCACGCGCGCGTGCCGCTGCTCCGGGTCGCCGTGCGCCCGGGGATCCGTCCGGTCCTGTCCGTGACGCTGTTCCTGCTGCTGGGCCATCAGGTGATGTACACGTACGTCGCCCCGTTCGCGGCGCACGCCGGATTCGGTCGTACCGGCCCGCTGCTCGCGGTGTTCGGATGCGCGACGGTGGCCGGGATCTGGGTCACCGGGGCGCTGATCGACCGCCATCTGCGGGCGGCCCTGCTCACCGCGCTGACCCTGTTCGCGGCCGTGCTGGCGGTGCTCGGTCTCGCCGCCGGTACGCCCGGTGCGCTCGTCGGGGCGGTCGCCCTGTGGGGGATGGCCTTCGGCGGCGCGCCGACACTGATCCAGACCGCGCTCGTCGACGCCTCCGGCCCCGCGGACGCCGATGTGGCGACCTCACTGCAGACCACCGTGTACAACGCGGCTATCGCGGCCGGTTCACTGCTCGGGGGCCTGACCCTGGACGGCCCGGGTCCCGGCGCCCTGCCCTGGACGGCGCTGCCACTGGTCACGGCCGCGCTGGTCACGGTCGCCGGGGGACGACAGCACGCGTTCCCCGTCCGGCGCGGCGGCCCTGCCGGGCCCGGCAGGTCGCGGCCGCGACCGGATGTCCCGGGCCAGTCCCCGACTCCCGGCGCCGCACGAACGCCGGAGAGCTCGGCGGCGGCGCGACCTCGCGGCGCCGCACCGCGGACGTGAACCGCCGGGTGGGTCAGCGGAGTTCGAGTGATCACGGCCGCGCTCGTCACGGCGGCCGGGAAACGACGGCACACCTCTCCCGTCCGGCGCGGCAGCCGGGAGGCGCCCGTACGAGCGCGGCCGGATACCCCCGCCGCCGCACCAACGCCAAGCAGCACAGCGGCGGCACGGCCGCCCGCTGTCGCGCCGTCGACGTGAACCGCCGTACGCGTCAGCCGAGTTCGAGGGTCGTGACGCCGAACACCCGGTCCTGGGCGAAGTCGCGTACCGGGCCGGTGTACATGCGGGCGGTCTCGAAGGAGGCGGTGAAGCCGGCCGCTTCGGCGAGGGCGATGCCCGGCGCGTTCGTCTCGGGCACGTCGACGGCGACCTCGCGTCCGGCGGCCTCGGCGGTGAGGGCGGCGAACAGGGCCCGCGCGTCGTCGGGGCCGTCGGCGAACAGCGGGCCGATGCGCAGGCTGTCGCGCCCGGGGCGGATCACGCCGTAGCCGGTGAGGCGTTCGCCGTCGGTGCGGACGAACGTCCGGTGGCCGTCGCCGGTCAGCCACGCGGCCAGGAAGCGGGGCCGGTCGGCCGGGTAGCAGGCGCTGTCGTAGGCGGTGACGGCCGCGAGGTCGGCGGGGCCGGCCGGGCGGACGCGCTCGGGCGTGGCGGCCTCGGGGGCCGGGCCGGTGAACCGGATGGTGCGGTAGGCGAGTTCGAAGCCGGACTGACGGTAGTTGTCCTGCTGGGCGACGACTCCGTCGAGGCCGACGGTGCGGTTCCCGGCGTGCGCCAGCGCGGTCTTCCAGGTGGTGATGCCGTGGCCCCGGCCGCGCTGGTCCGGCCGGACCAGGTAGCAGCCCAGGAAGGCGTAGTCGGGGCCGTAGTTGACGACGGAGATGGCCGAGACCGGCTCCCCGTCGATCCGGCCGAGGAAGAATCCGTCGGGGTCCTGGGCGAAGAAGGCGGGGCCGTCGGACAGCCCGGGGTTCCAGCCCTCGTCCGCCGCCCACCCGCTGATCACCGGCCAGTCCTCGATGGTGGCCCGCGTGACGACGAGGTCCTGGGGGGCCAAAGAGGTCATCGGTGCGCTCCAATTCCGTAGCTGCGGGGGCGCGGTGATCGACCGCGCCCGCAGCATCCTTCCCGATCAACCGGCCTCGCGCCACGACGGGTTCGAGCCGTCGAGGCTTCAACAAGTCCTGTTTGCAGCGGCATTGACGTAGCCGAAGGCCCCGCCGGCCGCATGCCCGGCGGGGCCTCCCGCACTGTCGACCCGACCGGGGTCAGCGGTCCCCTTTCGGCCGGAACCGTCGGTACAACACCACGCCGGTGATCAGCAGCGCGCTGCTCGCGGCGATGGTCGGCGCGGTAAGGTCCGCTCCTGTGTGGGCGAGCGTGGCGCCCCGGACCGGCGGCGCCACGTGGTGGCGCGCCTGCGGGACGGGGTGGGACCGGGGCGGGACGGGGCTCGCCGGCTGGTCCGGGTGGCCGGAGGTGTTCACGGACGAGTTGCCCGTGGCCGGGTTGCCGACGCCGACCACGTTCACGCCGTTGCCGCTGACATTCACCGGTACGTGGATCGGGAGTTGGACCCCGTTGCCGGAGAGCACGCCCGGGGAATCCATTCCGCCGCCGTGCGCGGTCGCGCCGCCGGAGGACGCCGCACCGGACGACGCCGTACCGGAGGAGGCCGTACCGGAGGAGGCCGTACCGCCACCGGAACCGCCCTTGTTGGCGCAGGCGTTGCCCGCGGCGGGGTTCAGGAGACCCACCACGTTCACGGTGTTCCCGCACACATTCACCGGAACGTGCACCGGGAGCTGGACGGTGTTGCCGGAGACCACCCCGGGCGAGCCGACCGCCGATCCGTCCGCACCGGAGTCGGCGAACGCCGGAATCGTCATGGCCATCGCCCCCGAGGCGGCGGCAACAGCGATCACACCGTTTCGGGTAACCCGTTTCATAGGTTCCCTGCCTTCCAGACATGGTCGCGGGCACTCGCCCGCACCGGATTAAACGCAGGCGAACCATCGGAGTTATGGCTTATCTGCCTTTCACCCCATCGAGTGGCAGGGTTCTCGAACCAGCGGTAAAGCCATCGAATGATCACGAAGCGTGCGCAGGATACGACACCCCGTACCGCCTCGCTCGCCCGGAGGCGGGCCCCGAGGGGGCCGCTTATGGTGAGCGAGGGCGCCGACCCCGGTCCGCGGCGTCCCTGGAGGCATCGATGCTGGCCAAGCTGTCACGGCGACCGGCCCTACGGCGCTGCGGGGGCGCCGGGGCGGTCACGCTCGCCCTGCTCGGCGCGGGGCTGCCCGCGGCGGCGGCCGACACCCCGCCGCAGCCCGACCTCACCCGCTTCTACACCCAGAAGATCACGTGGTCGTCCTGCGAGCGCCAGGGCATGCCCAAGGACATGGAGTGCGGCAAGGTCACGGTCCCGATCGACTACGCGCGACCCCGGGCGGGCACGCTCGACCTGGGGCTGGCCCGCTACCGGGCGACCGGGAAGTCGCGCGGCTCGGTGCTGCTGAACTTCGGCGGTCCTGGCGCGGCCGGTGTCAGCGAACTCGGCTCCGGCGGCAAGGAGTTCATGGACCTGACCAACGGCTACGACGTGGTCTCCTTCGACCCGCGCGGCGTCGGCAGGTCCTCGCCCGTCAGCTGCGGCGTAGGCATCGGCAAGGCCCCCGCGCTGTCGGAGACGGAGACGGAGGTGAACCTCGACAATCCGAAGTCCGCCCTGACGCTGCTGCGCAGGACGGCCGCCGAGTGCGCCAGGCACTCCGGCCCGGTCATGCCGCACATGGGCACGATCAACGTGTCCCGCGACATGGACGTCATCCGCCAGGCCCTCGGCGACGACAGGCTCAACTACCTGGGCTTCTCCTACGGCAGCAGGCTCGGGGCGGTGTACGCGGCCCAGTTCCCGGACAAGGTCGGGCGGATGGTGCTGGACGGGGTGGACACGCTGACCGAGTCGCTGGCCGACCAGGGCGTGGTGGGTGCCGCCGGGCAGCAGACGGCGCTGGACGATTTCCTGGACTGGTGTGCCACGGACATCGCCTGCCCGTTCGGGCAGGACCGGCGCCAGGCCGGGGACCAGGTCGTGCGGCTCATCCACTCCCTCGACGAGGATCCGGTGGCCACGGGTCTGGGAACCGGGTTCTCCGGTCAGGACCTGGTGGGCGCGATCGCGCAGGGGCTCTACAGCAAGGAGATGTGGCCCTCGCTGGAGCGGGCGATCGCCTCGCTGGTGGACGACGGCGACACCACGGCCATCCAGAACTTCTCGTCCGGCGGCATCGCGCTTCCGGGTCTGGGGACGAGGGTGCGGGCGAACGGTGGCGGGCTCGTCGACGAGGGGGACGTCCCCTCCGACAATCTTTCGGCCGCGCTGATCGCGGTCACCTGCGCCGACGACCCGGACCGCCCGACCGAACGGCAGATCGCCAAGGACCTCAAGCGGCTGAAGGCCGAGTACGAGCAGGCGTCGCCGGTCTTCGGCCAGTACCGGCTCACCGAGGTGCTCATGTGCTACGGCCGGCCGAAGGGCACCGACTACGTCCGTGACCACGTCAAGAACCTCGACACGCCGAAGATCCTGCTGGTGGGGACCCGTGGCGACCCCGCCACGCCGTACCGCTGGACCGTGGAGACGGCCGAGCGGCTCGGCCCGTCCGCCGTGGTGCTCGACAACAAGGGCGAGGGGCACACGGGGTACTCCTCCTCGAAGTGCGTGCACGGCAAGGTATACGACTTCCTGCTGTACGGCTCGCTGCCGCCCAGCGGGAGCTCCTGCGGACCGGACACGCCGAACACGATGGGGTGAGCCCTCGGCCCGCCGTGGCCGTACGTGCCCGAAGGGGGAACGCGTCAGGCGAGGGACACCTCGGGGCGGTACAGGTCCAGCCACACCGCCAGGTCCAGGGCGTGTTCCAGACCGCGGCGGGCCGTCTGGGTGCTCGCCGGGGCGGGGCGGTGGGCGGCCCGGTGGAGTTTGTCGCGGTCGACGAGGTCGAAGACCGGGTGGGAGGGCCGGGCCAGGAGGTCCTGGGCCTGCTGCTGCAGGGCGAGGCCGTAGCGCGGGTCCTGGGTGGACGGGTAGGGGCTCTTGACCCGGTCGTAGACGGTCCTGGGGATGATGTCCGCCGTCGCCTCCCTGAGGAGGGACTTCTCGCGGCCGTCGAAGGACTTGAGGGACCAGGGCGCGTTGTAGACGTACTCGACGAGGCGGTGGTCGCAGTAGGGGACGCGGACCTCCAGGCCCACCGCCATGCTCATCCGGTCCTTGCGGTCGAGCAGGGCGCGCACGAAGCGGGTCAGGTGGAGGTGGCAGATCTGCCGCATCCGGTACTCGAAGTCGCTCTCGCCGTCGAGGCGGCGGACAGCGGCGACGGCGGTGCGGTAGCCGTCGGCGATGTACGAGTCCAGGTCCAGGGTCTCGATCACGTCGGCGCGCAGCAGGTTGGTGTCCTCCCCCGTCCGCCGGGCGAAGCCCACCAGCCAGGGGAAGGTGTCGGCGCGGCGCGCCTCCTCGTCGAAGAAGTGCTGGTAGCCGCCGAAGACCTCGTCGGCGGACTCGCCGGACAGGGCGACCGTGGAGCGGTCCCGGATCGCCTGGAACAGCAGCAGGAGCGAGGTGTCCAGGTCACCGAAGCCGACGGGCAGGTCCCGGGCGCGGATCACCCGGGCGCGTGCCTCGGGGTCGGCGAGCGTCTGCGCGTCGAGGACGATGTCCTGGTGTGCGGTCCCGGCGAGGAGTGCCGCGTCGTGCACGAAGGGGGTGTCCGGGGTGGCGCGCAGTTCGTCGGCGACGAAGTGGTCGCTCTGGCCGACGAAGTCGACGGCGAAGCTGCGGACCTTCTCGCCGTGTTCCGCCAGCCGGAGGGCGGCGAGCGCGGTGAGGGCCGAGGAGTCGAGGCCGCCGGAGAGCAGGGTGCAGCGGGGGACGTCGGCCACCAGCTGGCGGCGCACGATGTCGTCGAGCAGGGAGCGGACGGTGGCGACGGTGGTGGCGCGGTCGTCGGGGTGGGCCCGGGTCTCCAGCCGCCAGTACGAGCGGGTGTGCGGTCCCGCGCGGTCGACCGTGACGACGGTGCCGGGCTCGACCTCCCGCAAGCCCTCCCACACCGCGTGGCCGGGCGTCTTGATCAGGGTGAACAGCTCACGCAGGCCGTCGAGGCGGACCCTGGCCCGGACCAGCGGGTGGGCGAGGATCGCCTTGGGCTCGGAGCCGAACAGGACACCGTCGGGGGTGGGGAAGCAGTAGAAGGGCTTGATGCCCATGCGGTCGCGGATCATCACGAGCTTGTCGTGGCGGCCGTCCCAGACGGCGAAGGCGTACATGCCGTTGAGGCGCTCGGCGACGGCGTCGCCCCATGCGAGGTAGCCGCGCAGGACGGTCTCGGTGTCGGAGTCGGTCGTGAAACGGTGGCCGTGGCCGGTGAGTTCGCGGCGGAGTTCGGTGAAGTTGTAGGCCTCACCCGAGTACACCAGGGCGACGGTCCCGTCCGGGGTGTCCGCGGTCATGGGCTGGCGGCCGCCCGGCAGGTCGATGATCGCGAGCCTGCGGTGGCCGAGGGCGGCGGGTCCCTCGATCCAGGTGCCCCGCTCGTCCGGGCCCCGGCAGGCCATCGTCTCGGTCATCGCGTCCACCACCGCGGCCTCGGTCCGCAGGTCACGGTCGAAGGAAACCCATCCGGTGATGCCGCACATGTCGTGCCTCCCGCCCCCGGCCCGGCGGCGGGACCTCGCTCACCTGCGACGTCCCGGATGTGTGTGCCGATGCCCAACCGAACCGGTTGCATCGAGCATCTATATGACGAGCGTCCGTCAGGCACTCCGGGCCGTCAACGCGACCGTCGCGCGACCGGCCCACGCTCCCCGCGTTCCCGGCCGCGCTTTACCCGCACGAGACCCGCGGATCGGCGTCGCACCGCGCCGGTCCCCCCGGGAACCGGCCACGGGCAAAATCTTCCCCAAGGACCACCGGGAGGGGTCCGGTCAGGCCTCCACGGCGACGAAACGCTCCACCGCCGACGTCAGCTCCGCCGGCTTCTCCACCGGCAGCTCGTGGCCCGCGTCGATGATGCGGACCACGGCGTCCGGGTAGGCCTTGGCCATCCGGAGCATCTGGTGCACCGGCAGCTGGATGTCGTGGTAGCCGTGGACCAGCAGGGTGGGCGTGCGGATCTCGCCGACCCGGTCGAGGACGTCGAAGGCCCGCATGGCGCCGTACAGCGTCATGACGACCTCGCGCGGGGTGTCCGCGGAGGCGCGGACGTACTCCCGGATCTGCTCGCGCGGATAGCCCGGGGCGAAGGCCCGCTGGATGTTGGCGGCGACGAACAGCTTGAACGGCACCAGGGCGGAGGCGCCCAGCAGCAGGCCCCGGCCCCGGCTGTAGGTCATCCGGCTGATGGAGTTGACCAGGACCATCCGCTCGACCCGCTCGGGATGGGCCAGGGCGATGGTCTGGGAGATCATCCCGCCCATGGAGTGGCCGATCAGGACGAAGCGCTCGACCTTCAGGTGGTCCAGGAGCGCGAGCACGTCCTCGGCCAGCGCCGCGATCGTGCGCACCCCCGCCCCGCTGCTCTCGCCGTGCCCGCGCAGGTCCAGCCGGATCACTCGGCGGCGCTCGGCGAAGTGCGCCACCTGGTGATCCCAACGGTGCCGGTTGGCCGTCCAGCCGTGGATGAACACCAGGGGCGCGCCGTCGCCGTCGCGGGGGCCCTCGTCGTCGTACGTCAGCACCGCTCCGTCGACTTCGAGCTGCGGCATGAGGGCCTCCTGGAATGCGCTCCGGTTACTGCCCGGTACGGTAACCGGCCGGGCACCCTGCCGTCACCGTCGTTCGCCAAGGAAATCGAGGATGTGCCCGAACACGTCGAGGGCGGCGCCACGGCCCAGGAACGTGTCCAGATGACCGTAGCCGGGAATCTCGGTGTACGACACGTCCAGCTGTGACTGCCGGTGGGCCAGCACCTGGTGGCAGAGCTTCTGCGAGTCGAGCCACAGGCCGTTCTCGCTGCCCGAGAGCAGCAGCACCGGGGTGTCGATGCTCCCGGCCGCGTCCAGCGCGTTGGGCGGCAGCGCTCGGTAGCGGTGGTCGGTGTCGTGCCAGCGGACGACGCTGCGGGCCAGTTCGATCCGGCGCAGGTGCGGCAGGATCCACAGCGGCGCGGGGCCGAGGAGCTCGGCGAGCCGGTCGTGGGTGGTCTCGGACAGGTTCTCGTGCACGAACAGCGAGGCACCCGTGCCCCAGGCCGAATTGTGCAGGATCTGACAGGTCGGGTCGGGGCAGCTCGCCCCCCGCGAGGCCAGGGCGAACAGCGGGGTGTACTTCGACCGCAGGCCCGCCTTGCGGAAGTCGACCGGGATGTGGTCGATCCGCTTCTTCAGCAGCTCCCCCGCCACCGACATGCGCAGCGAGGTCCGGCCGGCCAGCTTCGGGGTCAGGAACACGCCCTGGGAGACGACTCCGGCCAGCCCCGGCACCAGCCCCGCCGTCATGCTCAGCGACAGGGACAGGGAGCCTATGCAGTGGGCGACCACGAACAGCGGCCGGTCGTCTCCGACGCGGCCGCGGATGTGGGCGACGGCCTCGGGGATGTCGTACAGGGCCACGTCGTCGTACGTGTACCGGCGGCCGGTCTCGTTGTAGGGCAGCCGGCAGCTGCCCCGCCAGTCCAGCAGCCAGGGCTCGTAGCCGTCGTCGAGCAGGACGTCGACGAGGTTACGGGTCTCGGGCTGCAGGAACATGTCGGCGGACGCGGTGTGGCCGTGCAGCAGCAGCACGGCGGGCCGGCCGCTGTCGCCGGTGTCGACGCGGGTGAGGCCCAGGCGGAAGCCGTCGCTCGTCCGGAACGGGATCTCCTCGACGCGGGTCGGGTCGAGGCGGTGGCGCAGGGGGCGCAGGGCCGCGGTGGTGCGCACCTGGCGCAGCGTCGGCCGGGGGGCCCGGGAGGTCTTGGTCCTGAAGATCATCGGTGCTGCTCCGTGAGGGTGGGGGTGCGGCGCAGGTCGAGCAGGTCCGCGGCGACGCGGGCGAACGGGCCGACCAGTCCGCGGCCCATCTCCAGGCCGAACCAGGCGAGCCAGGTCAGCTTGGCGGCCCGCTTCTCCTGGCCGGTCAGCCGCGGGTCGACCTTGATGCCGTCGATCTGGTCGCGGACGTAGGAGTCGGCGGGGACGACGACCTCGCCGAGCAGGCTCGCGGCCTCGCCCTCACGGCCGATCTCGACGGTCAGGGCGCGGGTCTGCCGCCACAGGTCACGGCGGGCCCGGGCGTACTTGCGGCCCTCCAGCCACCACTGGCCGCCGTCGGCGTCGCGCAACCGCAGCCGATAGCGCAGGAGTTGGTGCCTGAGGCCGTGCTGCTGCGGGATGCCCTCCTCGGGGCGGACCCAGACGTCACCGCGCTCGACGGTCAGCGGCAGCGGGTGGATCGCGGCGCAGGTCACCTCGCCGGTGACGTCGACCCGGCGTTCCTTGACCAGCTGGTACATGCCGGCGATGGACAGGGTGAGCGCCATCGAGCAGGGCGTCTCGGCCGCGGCGCCGACCGGGCCGACGGTGCCCTCGGTCGTCTCGGCGAACCACAGGTAGGGCTGGTCGTCCTTCTGGGGCAGCCGGGCCAGGCCGTCGTCGGCGAGCTTCTCGAAGGTCTTCAGCTGCGCCTCGGCGTCGTAGCGGGCGGCGGGCGACAGGCCGAGGGCCGCGACGAGGGCGTCGGTGCGCTCGGCGACGGCCGCCGGGCCCTGCAGCGTGGCCTCGCACAGCTTGAGGGCGGTGGGGCTCTGCAACACCCGGTTCAGGAAGGTGAGTTCGGGGACCGGTTCGGCCTCCAGGCGGGCCAGGGTGTCGGTGCGCCACTCGTCCCAGTCCTGGACGCGCACGTGCATGCCGCCGCGCGACATGTCCGAGACGACGTCGACGAGCCGGTTGGGGACGCCGGTCAGGTTGTAGTCGAAGCCCCAGGCGTCCGGCTCGCAGATCGCGGCGACCGCGACCCGGCTCACCCAGTCGACCGGGGCCGCGTTGAGGTAGCGGAACGCCGGTACGGTGCGGAAGCGGCCGAAGGCCGAGATCAGACCGCTGCTGAGGTCCTGCGGGTTGTAGGCGCCGGTCTTGGTGTGACCGCCGATGCCGCCGGGGCGCAGCGCGGTGACGACCAGGCCGTGGTCGCGGGCGCGGCGCAGCGCGACCTCGGCGGTCCACTTGGACTGGTCGTAGCCGGAGATGAGCCGGTCGATGTGGGCGAGGGGGTCGTCCTCGCCCATCGACGTGATGCCGACCTCGTTGAACACCGCGATCGAGGAGATGTGGTGCAGCGGCTTGGGGCGGCCGGTCGCGGCGAGTTCGGCGAGGGTCAGCGCGCCGAGGACGTTGCTGCCGCGCAGAGACTGGTAGCCGCGCAGGAAGTCCACGGCGGCGGCCACGCCGACGATGCTGTCGAGTTCGTGGGCGAGGGTGTGCCACAGCTCGTCGTCCAGGCCGAGGCGGGGGCGGCGGATGTCGCCGGGCAGTACGGTCACCCGGCGCCGCACCTCCGACGACCAGGGCAGCCGGTAGCTGCGCAGCTGCTGCCCGAGCCGCTCGGTGGCCGCCTCCTCGTCGGCCGCGCGGACCAGACAGTAGACGTGGGCGTCGCTGTGCCGCAGCAGGTCGAGCAGCATGTGGCTGCCGAGGAAGCCGGTCGCTCCGGTGAGCAGGATCCGGCGCGGCGGCAGCGGCTGAGGCACGTCGACGAACGGCAGCCGGTCCGCGAGGGCGAGGTCGGCCAGGATCTGGTCGAGATCCTCCTGCCGGGCCCGGGTGTGCGGGGCGGCCGGGCGGGCGTCGCCGAACACGGCCGGTGGGGTGCGAGGCGCGGGCACGGGAAGGGTGCCCGGCGCCGACGCGGGGCGGGTGCCCGGCGCCGACGCGGGGCGGGTGCCCGCCGCGGAGAGCGGGAGGGGGGCCGGGGGTGTCGTGGTGGCGGCGGGCGCGGTGCCGGTCGGCGCGATGCCGGGGGCCGTGGTACCGAAGACCGAAGTCCCGGCGGTCGCGGTCACGTTGGGCGCGGTCACGGTCGCCGTCGCGGCACCCGGCTCGCCGGAAGCGGGCGGGCCGGCCGAGGCGGCCGTCGTGGTCGCCGCCGGCGTCGCGGTCGTACCCGTCACCTCCGGAAGCCACCGGCGGGCCAGGCTGATCGGCCTCGCGTCGGCGAAGACGTCGTCGAGGTCGACCTCGATGCCCAGTTCGCCCTCCAGCTCGGCGACGAGTTCCACGGCGTGCACGGACGTACCGCCCGCGTCGAAGAAGTCGGTGTCCGGCGCCAGGGTGCCGGTTGGCAGGTAGCGGCCCGCCGCGTCGGCGACGGTGGCGGCCAGAGCGTCCACGTCCCACGTCCGGGCCGCGGCGGCGGGCTCCGCTACGGCGCCCACCGCCACCTTGGCCAGCAGGTCGGTCACGCTCAGCGCGCCGCCGCCCCGTTCGATGGACTCGGCGGTCGACCGCCGGACGGCGTCGTCGTTCAGATCACGCATGAGAGCCCTTCACCTTGTGCACTGTCCTCTCCCTCACTGCTGTCCCTCGCTCTGTCTGAGTCACTGCTGCTCCCAGGACCGGAACGCCCGCAGATGGTCGGGCGTGACCACGACGTCCAGCCGCTCGTCGTCCGGGTCGGCGCCGCCGAGCGCGGCGAGCAGCCGCCGGGCGGGTACGTTGCGCGGTGTGCGCTCGGCCGACAACCGGACCTTGGCGCAGCCCAGTTCCTCGGCACGGTCGGCGAGCCACCCCAGCAGGCGCTCCTCGACGCCCCGGCCGAGCGCGCGGCAGCTCATCATCCAGGCGAGTACGTCGAGTTGGCCGGCCTCGGCCCGGAAGGCGAGCAGCGCGATCTGGCCGTAGTCGCCGAACCGGTCCCGGGCCGCCGCCGTCCACACCTCGCCGCGCTCGCGCCACCGGTCGAGGTCGCCGCCGTCGGCGGAGCGGGCGCGCAGGGTGAACTGGTTGGTACGGCGTACGAGTTGCTCCGCCCGCTGGACGTCGCCCTCGACCAGGGCCCGGATGTCGACCTTCAGCTCCAGCTGGGCCAGGAACTCCTCGAACCCGCCCTGCTCGCGAACCGCCTCCCGCTCGCGCTCCTGCTCGTAGAACCGGGCCCGCAGCGCGTCCTCGGCGGTCACCGCCGCCGGGACCAGCGGCCACAACCGGGCCAGGAACGCGTCGAGTTCGGGGGCGGGCGGGCAGGTCACCGAGAGCACCTGCGGCAGCGCCGCGCGCATCTTGGCGATCTCGGCCGGGTTGTCGTCGAGGAACAGGAAGCTGTCCACGCCGAGGTTGAGCGTGCGCGCCGCCTCGGCGATCCGGGCCGGCTTGGGGCCCCAGGCGGCGGAGAGCACGCTGAAGTGCTCGGCCTTCAGGAGGCTGTCCGGGCGGTCCAGGACGGCCCGGACGGTGGCCTCGTCGTTGTTGCTGACCAGGGCCAGCAGGGCACCCGCCTGCCGCCACTGCAGCAGCCTGCGCGCGAGCAGCGCCCGCGGCCCGGTGAGGTCCACCGCCTCCGGTCCGGCCTCCCCCGCCACGCCGCCCCACAGGGTCTCGTCGCCGTCGACGGCGATCACCTTGGGCGCGGGGCGCCGCACGGTTCGTACCACCTCGGCCAGCGTCAGGGCCACGGCCGCCTGGAAGGCCGGGGTGAAGGGCAGGTGGGCCAGCCGTTCGGTGCGCGCGTCGAAGAGGTCGGCGACGGCGTGGTACCGGGTCCAGTCGTCGGGGCCGAGGACCGCGATGCCGGGCGCTTCGGCCAGTTCGGCGGTAATCCCGCGTTCCCACTCGGTGAACCGCTCCGCCTCGCGGGCGGCCGGCAGGAAGCCGACGAGCAGCGGCTTTCCGGTCCGTTCGGCCAAGGTCCGCAGCGCGGCCGGGTAGGCGGTGCGCAGCTCGGCCAGCAGCGCGTCGTCGACCGGGCCGAAGCGTTCCAGGTCGGCCGCGCGCAGCAGCACCGCGCCGACCGTCGTGGCCGGGTCGGCGAAGACGCCGGACGGGTCCTGGAGGGCGGCGAGCACCTGGTGGTACGGCGCCTCGGCGACGCTCACGCCGTCCGCCCCGCCCTGGTTCAGTGCCGCCTCGCACAGCAGCGGCAGGTTGCCGAGGGCGAAGGTCGCGGCGAGGGCGAGGCTGGAGCGCCGTACCTCGACGGGCGCCTCGGCGACCGGGGTGCGGGACGCTTGAAGTGCCACCGCCGTGGCGTCCTCGGCCGTCTCGGCGAGCAGCCGCAGGAACTCCTCCCCCAGTGCGGTGGCGGTGTCCGCGTCCAGGATGTCGAGGTTGTGGTCGAGCCGGAGCGTTCCGGCGTCCGGGGTCATGGTGACCATCAGGTCGAGGTCGGAGTAGCCGATCCCGGCGGGCAGCACCTCCAGGGTGTTCAACCGGCCCGAGAAACGGACGAAGTTGAAGTACACCTCGACGAGCGGCGCGTTCGACCGGTGCAGCCCCTGCTTGGCCAGGGTGGCCAGGACGTCCGAGAACATGGCGCCCTTCGCGAGGATCCGCTCCAGGCGGCCGTCGGTGCGGCGCAGCACCTCCTCGACCGTCTCGCCCGCGGCGGCCTGCGCCGGGAACGGCACGGGCACCCCGAAGAAGCCCACCGCGCCGAACGCGTCGGCGTGGATACGGGTGTCCACGGGCACGGCGAGCGCGAACCGCTCGCGCTCCCGCTTCCTGGCCAGCAGCACGGTCAGGGTGCCGAGGCAGAAGGCGGCCGGGGTGACGGCGAGCCGGCTCGCGGCCGCCGAGACCCGCCGCATCAGCCCCTCGGGCAGGGCGACGGTGACGCTGCCCGCCCGGTACGAGCGGGTCTCGGGGCGCGGCCGGGCGAGGGTCAGGTCCAGGCGTTCGCAGCCGTGGAAGCTCTCGCGCCACTCGGCGTCGGCTCCCTCGCCGCCTTCCTGGGCCTCGATCAGCAGGTGGACGTCCCGATTGGTGACGGTGGCGTCGAGCGGGGTGCCGGACAGTTCGGCGTCGATCTCCCCGGCGACGAGCAGCAGGGACTGCAGGTCGCTCACCGCGTGGTGCGCGCCGAAGACCAGGATCTGGCCGCGCGGCCCGGCGTCGAGCAGTTCGAACCGCCACAGTGACGGGCTCGTCAGGTCGAACGGCGGCTCCAGCAGCAGGCGCAGCCGGTCGGCCGCGTCCGGTTCGGCGTCGGCCGTCCAGCGCAGCAGAGGCCGGGGCGGTTCCCGGTCCACGCGCAGCTGCCGCCGGCCCTCGTCCCCGGTCACGATCGCCGTACGCAGGGCCGCGTGCCGGGCGGCGAGCCGGTCGAGGACGGCGGTGAGGGTCTCGCGGGTGGTCGGCTCGGTGAGCCGGACGGCGAGGCCGACGCCGTGGGCCGCGTCGGGCATGCCCGGCTGGGCACTGCGCAGCAGCCGTACGACGTCCCGGGTGACCGGCAGCAGCTCGGTCGCGGGTACCTCCGCCGCGGGCTCCGCCCGCTCCGGCCGCACCGCTACGTCCCGTTCGGGCAGGACCGCGCCCAGCGCGCGGGCGAGGCCGCGGATGTCGGCGGCGGAGAACACGTCGGCGGCCGGGAGTTCGACGCCCAACTCGCGGGCGAAGGCGTTGCGCAGCCGGACCAGCATCAGGGAGTCGAGGCCCAGTTCCTTCAGGGCCGTGGTCGCGAACACGTCCACGGCGCCGCCGGAGACCTCGCCGACCCGGGCACGTACGTACGCCTCCAGCCACTCGGCGCGGTCCTCGTCCGTGGTCGCGGCGAACACCTTCTTGACCAGGTCGTCGGTGTCCGCGCCGCCGGTCGGCAGGGTGATCAGGTCGCCCAGGATCGGGCGGCTGCGCACGGCGTCCGGGTCGAGGGCGAGCAGGTCCCAGTCGAGGGCGACGGGCGCGAGCTGGCGGCGGGCGGTGGTCAGTACCCGCTCGAACAGCTCGCCGCCGTCCTGCGGGGAGAAGGCGACCAGTCCGGTGCGGCTGGTCTCGGCGGCCCTGGTGCCGGACTCGGCGACCATACCGACCCCGGCCCAGGCGCCCCAGTCCAGGCTGAGCGCCCGCCGCTCGGTGCGGGAGAGGTGGTGGGCCCAGGCGTCGAGGAAGGCGTTGGCCGCCGAGTACGGGCTCTGTCCGGCCGAGCCGAGCAGACCGGCCACCGAGGCGAACAGCACCAGGTTCCGCGCCTGAGGGACCAGTTCGGTGAGCAGGGCGGTGCCCAGCACCTTGGGGCCGAGGACGCGCAGGACGCGTTCGTCGGTCAGGTTCGCGACGGTGGCGTCGTCGAGGACACCGGCCGCGTGCACCACCGTGGTGATCGGGCCCGCCGTGTGACGTACGGCGTCCAGGGCGGCCGTGAGACCGGCGCGGTCGGCGACGTCGGCGCGGGCGAGGTGCACGGTGACGCCGCGCTCCTCAAGTCCGCGGATCCAGGCGGCGGCGTCCGCGTCGGGCGTGCCGCGGCTCATCAGGGCCAGGGTGCGGGCACCGCGGCGCACGAGGCGTTCGGCGACGACCCGGCCGAGGCCGCCGAGGCCACCGGTGATCAGGTGCACGCCGTCGGTGTGGACGGGCTCGGTGTCGTCCGGGCGGGTGCGGGCCAGGCGGGGCACCAGCCGGCCCGACTCGCGCAGGGCGACCAGGCGTTCGTCGTCCGCGTGCCACAGCTGCGTCCACAGCTCCTCGCCGCCGCCGCTCGGCGGCAGGTCGATCAGCGTGGTGGCAAGCTCGGGGTGCTCCTGCGCGACGGCGAGTCCGAAGCCCCAGGCGAGCGCCTGCTCAGGGTGGACGACCCGGGCGCTGTCACCGGCGGCCTGGCTGCCGCGGACGACCACGAACAGCCGGGGCGAGCGGCCCCTCGGGCGCTCGGCCAGGGCCCGCACCAGGTGCAGGGTGCTCAGGCAGCCCAGCCGGGCCGCCTCCTCGGCCGTCCGGGTGTCGCCGATGGCCGGGGCGTCGAGCGCGGACAGCTGAACCACCCGCTCGGGCAGCGCGTCCGGGTAGGCCTCGTCCAGCAGACGGGCCAGCTGCGCCGGATCGGCCGGGTCGAGGACGTACCGGCCGGGCCCCTCGACGCCGTACGTCCCGCCCCTGCGCGCGATCACGCACGGCGCCGACTCGGCCAAGCGGCGGGTGAGTTCGTCGCCGACCCCGGTCTCGTCGGCGAGGATCAGCCAGCTGCCCCCGTCGGGCGGCTCCGCGGCCTCGGGGCGCGGCTGCCAGCGGGTCTCGAACAGCGCGCCGTCCAGCGGGGACAGCGCGGCCAGCCGGAACTCCCGCATCTCCAGGACGAGTTGCTCGTCCTCGTCCCACAGCCGCAGGTCCAGGGTGGCGGTGTCGCCGTCGACGGACCGCAGGGCGCAGGTCACCCAGGCCGGCGTGGAGCGCAGCCCGGTGAAGCGCACCTGTGCGGCGCCCGCGGGCACGAACGCCCGTCCCTCGGGGGCGCTTGCGGGCAGCGCGGCGGCGTGGAAGGCCGCGTCCAGGACGGCGGGGTGCAGGAGATGACCGGCGGCGGGCCTGGCGGCGAGTCGGCCGACCGCCGCGGAATCCGCGCGGTGCCCCTCCTCCAGGCCCCGGAAGAACGGGCCGTACTCGATGCCGAGGGCGGCGAGCCCCGCGTACACCGAGGGCACGTCGACCCGCTCGGCGCACCGCTCGCGCAGCGCGGCGAGGCCCTCGCCCCGCCCGGCGTCGGGCTCGTTCTCGTGCTCGTTCTCGTCGGTGACGGCGATCCGGCCGGTGGCGTGCTGCTCCCAGCGCTCACCGGCGGGGGCGGAGGCGATGGTGAAGTCCCGGAAGCCGTTCTCGGCGGGCCGCAGGACCAGTTGGAGGCGCACGGGCCGGTCCTCGGTCAGCCGCAGCGGCCGGACGAAGGCGATGTCGGCCAGGCGCGCCCCGGCGCCGTCGGCCAGTGTGGACGCGGCCTCGATGACCATGTCGAGGAAGGCGGCACCCGGCAGCCACACCTCACCGGTGACCTGATGGTCGGTCAGGTAGGCGAAGCGGGCGTCGCGCAGGTCGATCTCGCTCTGGAAGATGTCCTTGTCCGGCTCGTCGCTGGCCTCGACATGGGTGCCGAGGAGCGGGGAGGTGCCGGTAGCGGTCTGCTGGACGGGGGCGAGCCAGTGGCGTTCGCGGGCGAAGGCGTAGGTGGGCAGGTCGAGCCTGCGGCCCCGCGGGAACAGCGCCGTCCAGTCGGGCGTGTACCCGGCTGTGTACAACTCGCCCAGCCTGCCCGGCAGTACGTCCTGTCCGTCGCGCTGCCTGCGCAGCGAGCCGACACCGACCGCGTCGATGCCGGCCTCGGCCGCCACCGCCTCGACGGACGAGAGGAGCGAGGGGTGCGGGCTCAGCTCGACGAAGTAGCGGTAGCCGTCGTCCAGCATCCGCCGGACGGTGTCCGCGAAGCGGACCGGCTGCCCGAGGTTGGCGAACCAGTACGCGGCGTCCAGCCGGTCCCCGGCGACGGGTTCGGCCAGCACCGACGAGTACAGCGGGGTGGGCGTGGCGGTGCCCCGGACGCCACGGAAGCGGTCGAGGAGTTCGTCGCGGAGCGGGTCCATGAGCGGGGTGTGCGAGGCGAACGGTGTCGACAGGACGCGGGCGGGGGTGCCCCGCCCGTCGAGGAGCTCCCGCAGCTCGGCCAGCGCCTCGGACTCGCCGGAAACGGCGGTGGCCCGGGCGCTGTTGACGGCCCCGACGAACAGCCGCCCGGCGTACGGTTCGAGCAGCCGCTCGACCTGCGCGCGCGGCAGTTCCACGGACAGCATGCCGCCCCGGCCGACCAGCGGCACGACCGCCTGGGCGCGTCCGGTCACCACGGTCACGGCCTCGTCCAGGGTGAGGGCGCCCGCGCTGTAGGCGGCGGCGATCTCGCCGAGGCTGTGTCCGACGACCGCGTCCGGGGTGACGCCGAGCTCGCGCCAGGCGGCGGCGAGGGAGGCGTTGATCGCGAACAGGACGGGCTGGAGGTACTCCGTGCGGTCGAGCGGGGAGAACTCCTCCGGTGCGCGCAGCACGTTGAGCACCGACCAGCCGGCGTGCCGCTGGACGGCCTCGTCGATCCGCGTCAGCTCCTGCCGGAAGGCCTCCGAGTGGGACATCAGCTCCAGGCCCATGCCGGTCCACTGGCCGCCGTGCCCGGCGAACACGAAGGCCACCTTGCCGGACTGCTCCTCGCGGGGCGGGGTCAGCGGCTTGCGCCCGTTGCCCAGCACCTTGAGGGAGGTGAGGAGTTCGTCCCGGTCGCCCGCCAGGACCGCCGTGCGCCACTCGAAGTGGCTGCGGTGGCGGGCCAGGGTGTGGGCGAGGTCCGGGAAGGGGGTCTCGGCGGTCACGTGGTGGGCCAGTCGGGCCGCCTGACCGCGCAGGGCACTCTCGCTGCGCCCGGACAGGACGAACAGCCGCTTGCCCGGCGGGAGTTCCCGCGGCGATTCGGTCGCGACGGGCGGGGGCGCCTCCTCGACGATCACATGGGCGTTGGTGCCGCTGATCCCGAAGGCGCTGACCCCGGCGCGCCGGACCCGCTCCCCCGAGGACGGCCAGTCCACGTCCTCCTGGAGCAGCCGCAGCCCGCTGTCCTGCCACTCGACGTGCCGGCTGGGCGTACCGGCGTGCAGGGTGCGCGGCAGGGTCCGGTGCCGCAGCGACTGGACGACCTTGATCAGCCCGGCCACGCCCGAAGCCGCCTGCACATGCCCGATGTTGGACTTGAGGGAACCCAGATACAGGGGGCGGTCCTGGGGGCGCGAGTCGGCGAAGACCTCGGACAGCGCGTTCGCCTCGATCGGGTCGCCCAGCGTCGTACCGGTGCCGTGGGCCTCCACGTAGTCGATGTCGCCGGGCCGGAGTCCTGACACCTCCAGCGCCCGGCGGATCACCTGCTCCTGGGCCGGGCCGTTCGGCGCGGACAGCCCCTGGCTGCGGCCGTCCTGGTTGACGGCCGTGCCGCGCAGCACGGCGAGCACCTCGTCGCCGTCGCGGCGCGCGTCACCGAGTCGCTTCAGTACGAGCATGCCGGCGCCCTCGGCCCAGATCGCGCCGTCGGCGTCGTCGGAGAAGGAGCGGCAGCGGCCGGTCGGGGACAGTCCGCGCAGCCGGCTGAACTCGACGAAGGTCTGCGGCGTCACCATCAGCGTCACACCGCCGGCCAGCGCCAGGTCGCACTCGCCGGAGCGCAGCGCCTGCGTGGCCAGGTGGGTGGCGACGAGCGACGACGAGCAGGCCGTGTCCACGGTCATCGCCGGTCCGTGCAGCCCCAGCGCGTAGGCGAGGCGCCCCGAGGCCACGCTCAACGCCGAGCCCGTACCCACGTATCCGTCGAGCTGGTCGAGCCGGGAGCCGGACAGGTAGTCGCTGCCGAACATGCCGACGTACACGCCGGTGGTGCTGCCCGCCAGCCGCGCGGGCACGATCGCGGCGCGCTCCAGCGCCTCCCAGGCCGTCTCCAGGAGCAGCCGCTGCTGCGGGTCCATGGCGGCGGCCTCCTTAGGGGTGATGCCGAAGAAGCCCGCGTCGAAGGACTCGATGTCGTCGAGGAAGCCGCCCTCACGGGCGTAGGACTTGCCGGGGGCGTCCGGGTCGGGGTCGTACAGCGACTCCACGTCCCAGCGGTCCGCCGGGAACGGGCCGACCGCGTCCCGGCCCTCGGCGACCAGGCGCCACAGGCCCTCCGGGTCGTCGGCCCCGCCGGGCAGCCGGCAGGCCATGGCGACCACGGCGATGGGCTCGTCGGTCGCGGCGGTGCTCGTGGCGGCCGGGGCGGGGGCGGCCTGCCGCGTCGGGCGGCCGTCCGTCGTGAGGACGTGGGTCAGGAGGTAGCCGGCCAGCCGGTCCACGGTGGGGTGGTCGAAGAGGAGGGTGGCGGGGAGCCGGGCTCCGATGCGGGTGCCGATGCGGTTGCGGAGCTCGACCGCGGTCACCGAGTCCATGCCGAGGTCGCGCAGCGGCTGGTCGGGGCGGACGGACTCGGCCGAGCGCAGGCCGAGAGCGCGGGAGACCTCGTCGCGCACCAACGCCCGGACGCGGTCGGTGCGTTCGGCCTCGGGCAGCCGGGCCAGGCGGTCGGCCAGGCCCCGGCCGTCGGCGCCGTCCCGGCCGGGGCGGGGCGCGGGCAGCAGGGAGCGCCACAGCGCGGTGTCGGCCGCGCCGCCGTCGCGCAGACGGGGCAGGTCCAGGGCCCAGGCGACCAGGTGCGGGGCGCCGCGCCGCAGGGACAGCGCCACCAGGTCGCGGCCCTGGTCGGCGGTGAGGGGGCGGTGGCCGAGGCGGGCCATGCGGTCGAGGTCGGCGTGGGCGGCGGCGAGGCCCTCGCCCGCCCAGGCGCCGAAGGAGACGGAGACGCCGGGCAGGCCCAGCGCCCTGCGGTGGTGGGCCAGTTGGTCCAGGAAGACGTTGGCCGCGGCGTAGTTGCCCTGGCCCGCGTTGCCGACGACACCGGCGGCCGAGGAGACCAGCAGGAACAGGTCGAGGGGCGCGTCCGCGGTGAGCCGGTGCAGATGGGCGGCGCCGTCCAGCTTCGGCCCCAGCACCCGCGCGAGGCGCTCGGACGTGAGCTCCGCGACCACCCCGTCGTCCAGGACACCGGCGCAGTGCACGACACCCCGCAGCGGCACCGCGTCATCGACCATGGCAAGCACGTCGGCCAGGGCCGACGCGTCGGCGACGTCGCAGGCCGCCACCTCGACCTCGGTGCCCAGCGCGGCCAGTTCGGCGGCGAACTCGGCGGACCGGGGATCGTCCGGGCCCTGACGTGAGGTCAGGAGCAGTCGAGGGACGCCGTGTTCCGCGAGCAGCCGGGCGATCTGCCGGCCCACGGCACCCAGTCCACCGGTGATCAGGACCGTGCCGTCGGCGGGAACCAGGGTGGGGGTGCCGGCCAGGTCGAGGACCACGGGCCCGGCGAAGGCGGCGCGGCGGCGCAGCGCCTCGCGCGCGGCGGTGACGGGGAGGACACGGGGGTTGTCGGCGACGGCCGCGGTGAACGGCATCTCGTCGGCGAGCACCGTGACCCGTGCCGCGTCGACCGTCGCCTCGGAACCGGGCGCGGTGTCGGCGGTGGCGGCCACCCGCAGGCCGGGGGCGAGCCCCTCGACGTCGGCCGCGACCTCGGTGAGCACACCGGCGCACACCGTGCCGGCCGTGGCGTCGCCGTCGGGCGCCGGGAGCGCGAGGGCGTGCACCTGGATCCGGACCTGTCCGGGGGCCAGGGGCCGACGCTCGGCGGTCCTGAGGACGGGCTCGGTCGCGGACAGCTCGTAGTGGTCGCCGGACGGGACGCGCAGCGTGTCCGCGGGCCGGGCACGGATCAGCCGCGGAGCGAGCAACGCACCGGATCGCAGGGCGAGTTCGGGTTCGTCGGCGTGACCGACGGCGGCGGCCGGCACCCCCGCGCCGTCGGAGTCGTCGAGGTCGAGCAGGGTCAGCCCGAGGTCCGGGTGCTCGGCGCGGGCGCTGCGCGCCAGGCCCCACAGCACCGACTGTGCCAGGCCGGGCACCGTGTCCCCGCTGGCGGCGGCCACGGCGCCCCGGGTCACCCAGACGGTCCGTGCGGGCGTCTGTTCGGCGGGCAGGGCGATCAGGGTGTGCAGCTCGTCCAGCGCGGCGACCGCCAACTCCCGGGCCGATGCGGCGGGTTCGGCGTCCAGTGACGGACGGGGCCAGAACCGCAGGACGACGTCGGCACCCGCCCCCTTCTCCGTCCCGTTCTCGGCCTCGCTCTCCGCCACGTCAAGGCCACGCAGGGCCGCCTCGACCCGCGGGTCCGTCCGGTCGCCGACGACCGCCCACCGAGTGCCGGGAGCGGCGGCGGGCTCCTGCGTCACGGCCGTCCACGCCACCTCGTACAGGTGCCGCCCGTTCTCCGAGCCGGCGTCGAGGTCGGCCGGGTCGGCGGCCCGCAGACGTACGCCCTCCAGGCGCCCGGCGGGGAGCCCGTCGGTGTCCCACAGGGTCACGTCCAGCGTGAGGTCCGTGGCGGACCGGCCGGTGCGCCGCACCGACGCGATCAGGTCCGCGGCGCCGCCGGGCGGCAGGACACAGCGGCCCACCGCGACGGGCAGCAGCACCCGGCCACCGTCGGCGGCGCCCCCTTCGAGGGCCGCGGCCACGTGCAACGCGGCGTCCAGCAGGGCCGGGTGGACCGGGTACGGGTCGGTCACGTCGTGGGCCACGGACGGCAGCGACAGGCGGGCCAGCAGGGCGCCGTCGCCGGTCACGACCGCCGAGCGCACCCCCTGGAAGGCGGGGCCGTAGCCCAGGCCGAGCGCGGTGAGCCGCTCGTACGTCCCGGGGTTCCAGGCCTCTTCGGCCGTCTCCGGCCACACGGGCGGCTGCCCCGCCGCGATCGGCGTGGACTCGGCGGCGGACGCGGTGGCGTGCAGGGCCCAGCCGTCGGCGCCCCGGCCGCGCGGCCGGCTGTGCACGGTGATCTCCGGTACGGGACCGGCGGTGACGACCTCGACGGACACCTCGACCGTGCCGGCGGCCGGCAGCACGAGGGGGCTGAGCAGAAGCAGGTCGGTGACGTCGGCGGGGGTGTCCGGGCGGGCCACGTCGAGGGCGGCGCGGCACAGCTCCATCAGGGTGGTGCCGGAGACCACGGTGCGGCCGAACACGGCGTGGTCGGGCAGCCAATCGGCGGTGGCCGGGGACCACTCGCCCCGGAAGGTCCAGCGGGTCTCGTCCGCCGACTGGAGCTGGATGCCGAGGAACGGGTGCGCGGCACGGTCGAACAGGCCGGGTCCGCCGGTGCCGGAATCGGGCTCGGTCCAGTGGCGCTGCAGGTCCCAGGCGTACGTCGGCAGCTCCACCGGAGCGGTGCCGGCGACCAGGCGGCGCCAGTCGATGTCCCGGCCGTGGACGTGGAGTTCGGCGGCGGCGCGGTCCAGGCAGGCGGGGCCGTCCTCGTCGCGGCGCAGCGAGCCGACCGCGAGCAGGTCGTTTCCGGCGTCCTCGCCGATGGTGCGCACGGCGGTGAGCAGGGAGGGGTGGGGGGAGAGTTCGACGAAGTGGCGGTAGCCGTCGGCCGCCATGCGCTCCACGGTCGGCGCGAAGCGTACGGTCTCGCGGAGGTTGGTGTACCAGTAGTCGGCCGCCAGCTCCGTGGTGACCGGTTCGCCGGTGACGGTGGAGTACCAGGCGACGGACGTCGGGCAGGTGACGACGCCGTCGAGGTCGTCGAGGATCGTCGTACGGACCGGTTCGACGCGGTCGCTGTGGGAGGCGTAGTCGACGTCGAGGCGGCGGACGAAGACCTGGCGTGCTTCGAGGTCGGCGAGCACGGTCTCCAGGGGCGCCACGGCACCGGCGATCACCGTGGACCGGCCGCTGTTCACCGCCGCGACAAAGACGCCTTCGGGGAGCAGTGCCTCGACCTCGGTGTGGGGCAGGGCGACGACGCCCATGGTGCCGGTGCCGGACACCTCGGTCAGGGCCTGGCTGCGCAGGGCGACCACGGCGGCCGCGTCGTTGAGGCTGAGCGCCCCGGCGACACAGGCGGCGGCGACCTCGCCCTGGCTGTGCCCGATCACGGCGTCCGGGCGCACGCCGCGGGCCCGCCACACGGCCGCCAGGGACACCATCACGGCGAACAGCACCGGCTGGACGACGTCCACCCGGTCGAGGGACGGGGCGCCGGCGTCACCACGCAGCACCGCCGTCACCGACCACTCGGTGAAGGGGCGCAGGGCGGCGTCGCAGCGGTCGAGTTCGTCGGCGAACACCGGGTCCCGGTCGAGCAGGTCACGGGCCATGCCGGACCACTGGGCACCCTGCCCGGGGAACACGAACGCCACCTTGCCCGCGGGGAGGGTCTCCTGGGGGCCGACGGTGCGGTCGCGGTCCGGCTCTCCCCCCGCGAGTTCACGCAGGGCGGTGACCAACTCCTCGCGGTCGGCGGCCTGGACGACGGCGCGCTGCTCGAAGTGGGTGCGGTGGTGGGCGAGCGAGCCGGCCAGGGCGGGCAGCGGCAGGTCCGGCCGCGCTTCGAGCGCCGCGAGGAGCCGTCCGGCCTGTCCCCGGAGGGCGGGGAGGCTGCGGGCGGAGAGCGGGAAGAGGGTCGCCCGGGGCGAATCCCCGGCGGGGCTCGTACGAGGCGATCCCTCGGTGGGGCTCGTACGGGAGGATTCCCCGGCGACGTCCGTCGGCGACGGCTCCCCCGCATCGTTCTCCCGGATCGGCTCGGTCGGCGCCTCCTCCAGCACCACGTGGGCGTTGGTGCCGCTGATGCCGAACGCGCTCACGCCGGCCCGCCGTACCCGGTCCGGGTCCCGCGGCCACGCCTGCGCGGAGTCCGCGACGCGCAGACCGCTGTCCGTCCAGTCGATGTGCTCGGTGAGGGTCTCGACGTGCAGGGAGGCCGGTATCCGCTCGTGGCCGAGGGCCAGCACCGTCTTGATGACGCCGCCGATGCCCGCCGCGGCCTGGGTGTGACCGATGTTGGACTTCAGGGAGCCGATCCCGAGCGGCCGCTCGGCGGGCCGTCCCGGCCCGAACACGTTGGCCAGCGCGCGGCCCTCGATCGGGTCGCCGAGGCGGGTGCCCGTGCCGTGCGTCTCCACGTAGTCCAGGTCGTCCGGACGCAGCCCGGCGGCGTCGAGGGCGGCGCGCAGCACCCGTTCCTGCGCCGGGCCGTTGGGAGCGCTCAGCCCCTGGCTGCGGCCGTCCTGGTTGATCGCCGAGCCCTTGACGACGGCCAACACCCGGTCGCCGTCGCGGCGGGCGTCCGCGAGCCGCTTGAGCAGGACCAGGCCGCAGCCCTCGGCCCACACCACACCGTCGGCGTCGGCCGAGAACGGGCTGCACCGCCCGGACGGCGACAGCCCGCGCAGCCGGCTGAACTCGACGTGTCCGCGCGGCGTGACGAGCAGCGTCGCGCCGCCCGCCAGCGCGAGGTCGCACTCGCCGCTCGCCAGCGCCCGCGCCGCCAGGTGCAGCGCGACCAGGGAGGACGAGCAGGCGGTGTCGACGGTCACGGCCGGACCCTGGAGGCCGAGGGTGTAGGCGATGCGCCCGGAGGCGACGCTGGCGGCCGAGCCGGTGCCGACGTGTCCGTCGAGTTGGCCGAGCGAGGCCGCGGCGAGGTATCCGCTGTCGTACAGGCCGATGTAGACGCCCGTGGAACTGCCGTTCAGCGTCCCGGGGACGATCCCGGCGCGTTCGAACGTCTCCCACGTGGTCTGCAGCAGGAGCCGCTGCTGCGGGTCCATCGCGGCCGCCTCGCGCGGGGAGATCCCGAAGAAGGAGGCGTCGAAGCGGTCGATGGTGTCGAGGAAGCCGCCGCGCAGGGTGTAGGCCTTGCCGGTGGCCTCCGGGTCGGGGTCGTGCAGCCCGTGGGTGTCCCAACGGCCCGCGGGCACCTCGCGGACGGCGTCCTCGCCCGCGGCCAGCAGCCGCCACAGCGCCTCGGGGTCCTCGGCGCCGCCGGGGAACCGACAGGCCATGGAGATGATCGCCACGTCGTCGTCCGGCCGGACCGTGCCGCGCTCCGGCGCGGAGGCCGTCGGTGCCGTCGGGGCGGGCCGTTCGTCCAGGACCGCTTCGGAGATCGCCGCGATCGTGGGGTGGTTGAAGACCAGGGACGGTTCGAGCGTCCGGCCGATCCGCTCGGACAGCTCGGCGGCGAGCGTCACCAACTGGCGTGATCCGATGCCGAATTCGGCGATCGGGCGGCCCGGGTCGACGGCCGTCGGGTCGATCCCGGCCGCCTCGGCGACGGCCGATGTCAGCCAGGCCCGTATGTCCTCGGGGGTCACCGGGGACGGCTCGGGGGACTGCTTCGGGGACTCGTTCGCAGGCATCGGGGCAGGTGTCCTCGTGAACTCGGGCTCAGGCGGATTCCGTACGGCGGCGCGCGGTACGGCGAAGGCGAAGGCGGCGTACGGGCAGCACGGACCGCCGTACGCGGAACCAAAGGGGAAGGCGCGACGGGCCGCACCCCGCCGGCGCGCTGGTGGCGCGCCGGCGGCGGGCGGTCATCCGGCGACGGACGCGCCGATCGGGGAGAGGATCCCGTCGAGGTACGCCGCCCGGGTGGCGCGGCGCTGGATCTTCCCGCTGGACGTCTTCGGGATGGTGCCGGGGTGGACCAGCACGACGTCGCGGACCGACAGCACGTGGGACTCGCCGATCGCGCTGCGGATCAGATCGGTGATCTTCTCGGAGTCACCGGCCGCGTCGGGCGCCACCTCGGCGACCACGACGACCTGTTCGCCCTCCACACCCGAGTCCACGGAGAACGCGGCGGTGCAGCCGGGCCGCAGGGCCGGGTGGGACAGTTCGGCGGACAGCTCCAGGTCCTGCGGGTAGTGGTTGCGGCCGTCGATGACGATCAGGTCCTTCAGCCGGCCGGTGACGAACAGCTCGCCGCCGCGCAGGAATCCGAGGTCGCCGGTGCGCAGGAAGCGGCCCTCGTGACCGGTGAGCGTGGCGCGGAACGTCTCGCGGGTGGCGAGGGCGTTGCGCCAGTAGCCCTTGGCGACGCTCTCGCCGCCGACCCAGATCTCGCCGACCTCGCCCTCGGGCACTTCCTCCTGCCGCTCGGGGTCGGCGATCGCCACGGTCGTGCCGGGGCCGGGGCGGCCGGAACTCACGGCGGCCGCGTCCGCCTCGCCCGCGTGCGGGCCGGTCGCGGCGGCTTCCAGCAGGGTCGGCGGGGTGTCCACCGTGCCGCCGGTGACCATCAGCGTGGCCTCGGCCAGGCCGTAGCAGGGGTAGAGGGCCTCGCGGCGGAAACCGGCCTCGCCGAAGGTCTCGGCGAAGCGGCGCAGGGTTGCCGCGCGGACGGGTTCGGCGCCGTTGAAGGCGACCTTCCAGCTGCTCAGGTCGAGGCCGTCGAGCAGGTCCGGGCCGGCGTGCTTGAGGCACAGCTCGTAGGCGAAGTTGGGGCCGCCGCTGGTGTGCGGGCGGTAGCGGCTGACGGCGGTCAGCCAGCGGGCCGGCTGCTGGAGGAAGTGCAGCGGCGAGAAGAGGGTGGCCGTGGCGCCGAGGTAGACGGTGTTGAGGACCGGCCCGATGAGGCCCATGTCGTGGTACACGGGCAGCCAGCTGACGAACATCTCGTGGTCGTACGCGGCCAGCGTGTCCGGGGTGTGGCCCATCCGCTCCGTGATGACCCGCTCGTTGTCCAGCAGGTTCCCGTGGGTGACCATCACGCCGCGCGGGGCGGAGGTGGAGCCGGAGGTGTACTGGAGGAAGGCGACGGAGTCGGCGGTGAGATCGGGTTCGCGCCAGGCGGCGGCCGTCTCGTCGGGGATGTCCTCGGTGGCGACGCGGGCGATCCCGTCGAGTTCGGGCAGGTGCTCCGCCATGGCGTCGAGGGCGGCGATCACGTCGCGGCCGCCCAGTATGACCTTGGCGTCCGCGTCGGCGATCAGGCGCTTCATCCGGGTCAGGGCGCGGTGGTTCTGCGCCCGGCCCTGCGGGGGCACGCCCGGGACGGCGACGACTCCGGCGGACAGGCAGCCCAGGTAGCCGCAGATGAAGTCCAGGCCGGGCGGGTACAGCAGCATGGCGCGGGAGCCGGCCAGGCCGCGTTCCTGCAGCCAGGCGGCGACGGCCCGGGAGCGGACGGCGAGACGGGCGTAGGTGAGCGACTGGGTCTGTGCGTCGCTGTCGCCGGTGACGAGGTAGCGGTAGGCGGTCCGATCAGGGTGGTTCGAGGCGTGCGTGGTCAGTAAGTCGACCAGGGAACGTGCCATGTGACGAGTCTCACCTGTCTGAATAGGTGGGCGAGGAAACCGAGTTCGAGGGTCGCGGCTCGTGTGCGCGTGCGTGTCGTGTCCAACCCGGCCCCCTTGCCCGGCTGTTCGACACGGCTCCCCGTCATGGACGTCGCGCGTCCGGCGACTCCACGTGCTCCCCCGCCGCAGCTTGCTACCGACAAGTAACACCATAGCAAGCCTGATTGATCGAAATGCCGAACGCATGTAAACGCTGCGTGTCCGAAAAGCGACCCGATCTGACGGCCCGTGACAGCCGGATGAACAGGGTGGGTGGATCATTCCCTCACCGGCGCGCGCCGCCGTGCCGCGCCCGCGGTGCCGGCCCCTGCCGCGCGCGGCACGGCCACCCTCGCGGCATGCGGAGGACTACCCCAAATGCCCGATCCGTGAATCAGTCCTATCGTTCTGTTATGGAGCACGCACTGAGTCCCGCGATCCTCGCCGAGCTGCGCCGCCCCCGTCCCTATCCCGCGGTGTCCGTGCTGACGCCCACGCACCGACGTGAGCCGGAGAACACCCAGGATCCGGTCCGGCTGCGCAATGTCGTGGCGGAGGCCAAGAAGCAGCTGGAGGCCGATCCCTCGGTCACCCGGGAGCGACGCGTCGACGTCGCCGACCAGCTCGACAGGGCCCTCACCGAGGTGGACCTGGCGCACGCCGAGGACGGCCTGGTGATCTTCGCCGCGCCGGGCGAGCACCAGGTGTGGTCCCTGCCCCGTTCCGTGCCCGAGCGCGTGGTGCTGTCGGACACCTTCCTGACCCGCAACCTGGTCTCCGCGCAGGCCGCCGAGCGACCGTTCTGGGCGCTCTCGGTCTCCGCCGACCACGTCACCCTGTGGAACGGCGGTCCCGAGCGGGTCACCGAGGCGCGTGTCGGCGGCTTCCCGCGGGCCCGCAGCCGTACGAATTTCGACGCGGAGCGCCGGATGCAGATCGGCGACAACCCGAGCACGTTCCGCGACGAGGACACCCGGCACTTCCTGCGCGAGGCGGACACGGCGCTCGCGGCGGTCCTGCGCGACGACCCGCGGCCGCTGTACGTCACCGGTGAGCAGGCCGCCCTGTCCGCGCTGGACGAGGTCGGCAGCGTCGTCCGGGACGCCGTGCACGTCCCGCACGGCGGTCTGGCGAACGGCACCCCCGAGGCCGTGTGGCAGGCCCTGCGGCCGCCGCTCGACGAGGAGGCCCGCAGGGACACCGCCACCGTGGCCCGCGAGCTGGACTCGGCCCGGGGCCGCAAGACGTTCGCCGCCGGCCTGGACGAGGTCTGGCAGAACGCCCGCGAGGGCCGGGTCCGGCTGCTCGCCGTCGAGGAGAACTACCGGATGACGGTCCGCGACGACGGCGACCACCTGATTCCGGCCGTGAGCGGCGACCTCGACGCCCGCGAGGACATCGTCGACGAGATCGTCGAGCAGTGCCTGGAGACCGGCGCCGCCGTGCGCTTCGTACCCGACGGCACCCTGGACGACGCGCGCGGGATCGCGGGGGTGCTGCGCTACTGAGAACGCCCCTTCCGGTCGGCGTACGCTACGGCGTGATCGTCGACCGGGAGGGAGTGCGCGGGTGGGTGACCTGCTGGGCGTCGCGGTACTGGGTGCCGGACACATGGGCGCGGACCACATACGACGTATCGATCGCGTGGTGAACGGTGCCAGGGTCGCGGCGGTGGCCGATCCCGATGCCGCACGCGCCGAGGAGGCGGTCGCGGGTCTGGACGGGGTCTCGGTGCACACGGAGGCGGTGTCCGCGCTCGACGCGCCCGGTGTCGAGGCCGTCCTGATCGCCTCGCCCGGTCCCGCGCACGAGGAGGCCCTGCTCGCCGCGTTCACGCGCGGGCTGCCGGTGCTGTGCGAGAAGCCCATGGTGCCGGACTCCACGGGCGCGCTGCGGGTGGTGGAGGCAGAGGCCCGGCTGGGACGGCGGCTGGCGCAGATCGGGTTCATGCGCCGCTACGACGCCGAGTACCGGCGTCTGAAGGCCCTGCTGGACGGCGGCGCGCTGGGGCGGCCGCTGATGTTGCACTGCACCCACCGCAACGTCTCCTCGCCGCCCGACTTCACCAGCGCCATGCTGGTCAACAGCTCCGTCGCGCACGAGATCGACGCGGCCCGCTGGCTGCTCGGGCAGGAGCTGACCGCCGTGACCGTGCTGCGTCCGGCGTCCTCGGGGGGCGCCCCGGCGGGGCTGATCGACCCGCAGTTCGTGCTGTTCGAGACCGAGCGGGGCGCCCTGGTGGACGTGGAGGTGTTCGTCAACTGCGGCTTCGGCTACCAGGTCCGGTGCGAGGCCGTCTGCGAGGCAGGCAGCGCCCGGATCGGCGAGGAGCACACCATGGTGGTGACCGCGCGGGGCAGTGCGCGCGAGGAGGTCGCGCAGGACTACCTCGTCCGGTTCGCCGACGCCTACGACCGCGAGGTGCAGGCCTGGGTCGACGCCACCCGGCAGGGCCGCGTCACCGGGCCGGGCGCCTGGGACGGCTACGCGGCGTCGGTG